>VIKH01000048.1 GCA_008080515.1 Gallionellaceae bacterium
GGCGCCGCCGCCATGAAGAATAGCGCTGCTGCCGACGGTCTTGCGCCCGATCGACAGGTCGTTGGACACGTAGGCCGCGAAGGTCGGGTCGTTCACCGACAGGTCCAGGTTCGCCAGCGCCTTGCCGCTGCCCGCGTAGCTGTCGTTGTAGCCGATGGCCAGCAGCGAGGTGCGGCTGCCCGCGCTGCCGAGCAGGAAGGTGCCGCCGGCGGCCAGGTCGAGCACGCCGGTACCCACGCCGCGGCCGAAGTACATGTTGGTCACATCAAGAACCGTGGGCCGATCCCAGCGCAGCGTGCCGGTGGCTGCCCCGCCGGTGCTGTAGCCGACGCTGAAGTTCGCCGCGTGGATGTCCGCCACGCCCTGGCGCGCGTCGAGCAGGCCCACCACGGTGCCCGCGACGGTCTCGTTCGAGCCCACGTAGAGGTTGGCCCGCGCCGCCGCCGTGCCCACCGACAGCACCGAGTTGCCGCCCAGCACCAGCGCGCCGTCGGCGCCGCCGCCATGAAGAATAGCGCTGCTGCCGACGGTCTTGCGCCCGATCGACAGGTCACGCTTCCGCCTGAACTCCAGGTTGCCATCGCGCCATTGGCCGGGGCGCCCACACCCACCCACACCGGCCCCAGCACCTGCAATTCGGTACCAGGGCTGATGTCAAGCGTATGCGTGCTGTTGGCGTTGTAGGTCAGCCCCCCGATCGTGAAGTTCTGGTTGATCAGGCTGCTGCCGCCCGACCCCGCGCTGCCAAAGACTGCGACATCGCCGATCCACGGCGCGACACCGGTAGACCAGTTCAGGACCGAAGTCCAGTTGCCATCTCCCGCCGCAGCGGTCCAATCGGGAACCGCCTGGGCTAACGGCACGACAAACAGCCCGCTGAGCGCGATCATCAACCGGCTACGACGATGCAAACGTGTAGATTTGAGCATGGCGGCCTCCCTGTTGCTGAGGTGCTGCGCGCTAAAATACTCGGGCGCAGCGGATTTGGTGATATTTTGTATAGCAAATCGTGCAAGGCGCGCTTGCACTCCAGCTATTGGCACAAACAGTATTGTTATAACTTGCTTGTTGTTATGGTTATTTAAGGTGCAACCTACCAGTATTTAATAGAGCCGTCAATTGTACTTTGGTACAAGTACACAAGACTGAGGGGCGCTTTATCCCAAAAACCGAATTGGTTCACGAAAATCACGAAAGGCACGAAATAAGCTTGGAAAACGTAGTTGGATCGGCGCCATCCCTTCGATACGCCCGCTGCGCTAGATGCTCGGGGCAAACGGATCCATCACCGGGCAGGTTATTCCCACAAAAAGCCGTTCGTGCTTAATCCTTCGGTTTGGCTCAAGACGGGGGGCCGAAGCATGGGCGATTTTGCAATTTTAACTGTGATTTTCGGGTTTATTCCGCATTCCGAACAGCAGGAAGACACCAGCGATTCCTGCATATCCCAGCACGAACGGCCAGGTATGCGATGGGCCGTAAGCGTTGACGATGGCGCCGTTTGCTATCGCGTAGCCATGCATTAATCCGGTGGCGCTGATCGCGGCGGCGACAGCGGCCCATGCGGCGGCGGCGCGGTAATGTTTTTCTATGAGGCAGACCGTCATTGCGGCGAGAATCATGGAGGTGAAAATAAAGCCGCGCTCGAGCGAAATCAGGCCGGCGATGGGTATCTGCATGGACAGGGCCTTCATGCCAACTGCTTCCACGCTGGTTCCGGCGGCGCGCAGCGCGCCTTCAAGCACCAGCAGCCCCCATGCCGCCAGCGCCGGAAAGAAACCGATCACCACGGCTGGCGCATGTTCTCGCGGCGTGGCCTGAAAAGCCTGGGATGCGATGGTGATGCCTATCCACAGCAGGATCGCTGCCCCGGCTTCTACCGGCACCAAGGCGGCAACGAACCCGACCAGCCCGGAAAGGCACAGCAGGGTGATGGCGATTCCATTTGCGACGGAATATCCCGCTCCTGCCCCCATCTTTTTCCAGCCCGGATGCCCGATGTAGATCGTGGTCGGAAATACGCTGCCGCAGCAGGCCGCAGCCATCGTGCCGAGACCGTTTACGGCGAGCGAGCTTTTCACCGGATACACGTCACCGGCGGCCTCCGCGCTTTCAAGATTTTGCAGCGAGCCCAGCAGGTTGAACAAACCCATCGGGACGATCACCGGCAGAAAGGTGATCATGTAGGCGGAAAAGGTTGCACCCATCATGTCGGTGATGAACAGGTGCGGCATGTGCGCCTGAATGTGCATCGCGTTCGCCAGCGCAGCGCCGTCCATCCGCCCCATCCCCCACGCCAGCGCCGCGCCCGATACTACCGCCACCAGCCCTGCGGGTACGTTTGCGGGCAGGGTGATGCGACCGATGTACTGGATCAGGATGAAGGCGAGCGGGATGAAACCGACCAGAGGGTCGGCGAAGATGCGGAAACAGAAATCCATGGAGATGAAGGTGATGGCGATGCCTGCCAGCGTGGCCAGCAGGGCGGCGCGCGGGGTAATTTTCTTCACCCAGCCGGCGATGAACGCGCCGCCCAGTTCGATCAGGCCGGAGCCCAGGCAGGCAGCCAAACCCACTTTCCACGCCAGCTCCACGTCGTGGGTCTGGTCCAGCACCGGCTTCATCACGAACAGGATGTAGGCGATAGGCGAACAGCGAAACGGTGTTGACCCCGTAGGGCAGGGCCGTCACGTGCGGCTGGCCGGTGCGCCGCGCCAGCACACGCGCCTGAAAGGCGTAGAAGAGATTCCCGATCAGCAGGCTTGCGGCCACGCCCGGCAGGATGCGACCGAACACCATCTCGGGCGGCATGTTGAGCACCGCCCCGCACAGGACGACGATCAGGATGAGCTGGATAAGGTTGTCAATGAACAGGCCAAAGAAGCCGTCCAGATCCCCTTTGCGCCACCAGCGGAATGGTTCACCCGTCGCTTCGGTCTTCATTTTGCGAAACGCCCAATTTCGTTATTCCCGGGAAGGGAAAACGGCAAGCATGCTGGTGACGGCAGAAGGGCGCGTTACCGCGTCCTTATTGGACTTTGAGGAGCTCCACCTCAAATATCAGCGCCGCGTTCGGAGGGATGACGTTTGCCGCGCCGCGCGCACCGTAGGCCATGTCGGAAGGGATGACCAGAGTGCGTTTGCCGCCGACTTTCATGCCGGCTACCCCTTTATCCCAGCCCGGTATCACGACCCCGGCACCGAGCGGGAAAGTGAAAGGTTGTCCGTGATCCGCCGAGCTGTCGAATTTTGCGCCTTTGCGATCCGGCTTGGAGGCGGCGTAGAGCCAGCCGGTGTAATGCACCGTAACGAGCTTGTCGGTAACGGCTTCGGCACCGGTGCCGACTTTAACGTCCGTTTTGGCGAGGGCGGTAACCGGCGATTCGCTGGCAGAGAGTGCCGGAAACGGCAGGAATGCAGCCAGGATCAGGGTGCCGAGGCGAAGCAATGACAGGATGTTGCGCATTTTTGGAGGCTCCAGAAAAAAGAAAAATTGTATCACTTATCATTCAGTATCCAAGCGCGCGCGCTGTCTGGTAGAACGCCAGGCTGGCCATCCAGGCCAGCACCAGCGACCACGCGATGGCGAACAGCGTGAAACCCGCATTCTTGGATTCGCTGCGCAGGGTGGCGATGGTAGACAGGCAGGGGGTGTAAATCAGGGTAAACAGCATGAAGCTGTATGCCTGCACCCAGTCCAGTTGCTGGGCCAGTGCGCCACTCAACGCTTCGCCGCCCAAGCCGTAGATCACGGCGAGCGAGCCGATCACGATTTCCTTGGCGACAAAACCGAAGATCAGCGCGATGGTCAGTTCGGGAGTAATGCCGACCGGCTCGAACAGCGGGTGCAGCCAGCCACCGATTATCCCGGCCAGGGTGTCGGCGCTGGCGGGGGCGGCAGAGGGTGGCAGATGGGTGAGCAGCCACACCAGCACCACGCCGGCCACGATGAACAGGGTGGCGCGGCGCAGGAAGTGTTGTACCTCGTGCCAGCCGCGCAGCATCATCTGGCGCAGGGTGGGGAAGCGGTAGGGCGGCAATTCCAGCAGGAACGGTTCGCTGCTGGGGAAATAACGCTTGAACAGCAGCGCGGTGAGGATGGCGCTGGCGAAGCTGAACAGGTACAGGCTGAACAGTACCAGCGGCGCAGCTTTGGGCGAGAACAGCGCGGCGGTGACGAACACGAACACCTGCAAGCGCGCGGAGCACAGCGAGAACGGCACCACCAGCATGGAGAGCAGGCGCAGCGGGCGCGAGCGCATCACGCGCGTGCCCATCAGCGCGGGCACGTTGCAGCCGAAGCCCATCAACAGCATGACGAAGCTGCGCCCGTCCAGCCCCATTTTTGCCATCAGCACATCCATCAGGAAAGCCGCGCGCGACAAGTAGCCGGTGTCTTCCACGATCGCCATGAACAGGAAGAACAGCACGATCAGCGGCACGAAGGCGGCGACGGTCGCCACGCCGTTGTAGACGCCATCCAGCAACAAACCTTGCAGCATGGCGGGCAGGAAAGCGAGCAGCGGGACGATGGCGGCTTCGCGCAGCCAGCCGAACAGTGCGTTGACGCCGGTTTGCAGCGGCTGGCCAAAAAAGAATATGGCCTGGAACAGCAAATACATGATGCCAAAAAAGATCGGCAGCCCCAGCCACGGATGCAGCATGAGATGGTCGAGCTGGTTGGTGAGGTTGTCCGGAAGGCGTGCGGGGACTTGCACCGAGTGTTGCAGCACGCGCGCCATTTCAGTTTCGATCTGCCCATCCTGCTTGAGCTGGTCGCGCAGGTTCTCCGCCAAGCCGGGCGTGGTGTAGCGCAACGCCCGGGCAGCCGCCTGCATGGACTCGTTATAGCCGGTGCCGTATTTGGCGCTGAGCAGGAAGATGGGGATGCCGAGCGCTTCGGTCATCTTGCCGGTGTCCACGGTGATGCCGAATTTTCTGGCCTCATCCGCCATGTTGAGCAGCACCACCATGTTCAAGTTGAGCTGCTTGAGCTGCAACAGCAGGCTCAACTGGCGTTCGATCTGCGTGGCGTTGAGCACCACCAGCGCGAGATCCGGCACGTTGTCGCGCAGGAAATGGCGCACCACCTGCTCGTCGTCGGAAAAACCGTGCAGGTCGTAAATGCCGGGCAGGTCAACAATCTCGACCATGTCGCCGCCGAGCAGGATTTTGCCGCTGAGCAGCTCCACGGTGATACCCGGCCAGTTGCCCACGCGCGCGGCGGCGCCGGTCATGCGGTTGAACAGGGTGGATTTGCCGGTGTTGGGCATCCCCAGCAGGGCGATTTTCTTCATGTCCGGTGTACGGTGATTTTTTCTGCTTCGGCTTTGCGCAGCAGGATGTCAGTGGTGCCGATGCGCACCTGCAAGGGGCCGGAAAAACGCGCGCGGCGTATCAGCTCGACTTTTTTCCCGGTGCGGAAACCCATCGCCAGCAGGCGCTGGTGCAGCGCTTCCTCGGCGTGTATCGAGGCGATGGTGGCGGTCTCGCCGGGGTGCAGGCTGGATAGGGTGGTGGCGGTATGGGGGTGAGCGGTTTTCACGGTAACGAATTATTCCACAGCGGCACGTTGTTTGCTCTTCATAGTAAGGCAACAGGCAAGAGTTTCGGTTAAAATGCGCCACTTTCGATGTGACGGCGCGCACCATGATTAGAGGCAGTATCGTTGCAATAGTTACCCCGATGCACGAGGACGGCAGCCTGGATCTGGCGGCATTCCGCGCGCTGATTGATTTCCACGTGGCCGAGGGCACGGACGGCATCGTGGTGGTGGGCACCACCGGCGAATCGCCCACAGTGGATGTGGAAGAGCACGAGTTGCTGATCGCCGAGGCGGTGAAGCATGCCGCCGGGCGCATCCCGGTGATCGCGGGCACCGGTGCGAATTCCACCAGAGAGGCGATCGAACTGGCCTCCTTTTCAAAAAAGGTGGGGGCGAATGCTTCGCTGACCGTGGTTCCGTATTACAACAAGCCGACGCAGGAAGGCATGTATTTGCATTTCAAGGCCATCGCCGAGGCGGTGGACATGCCGCATATCCTGTACAACGTACCCGGGCGCACGGTGGCGGATATGAGCAACGACACGACGCTGCGGCTGGCGCAGATCCCCAATATCGTCGGCGTCAAGGACGCCACCGGAGGCATCGAGCGCGGCAGCGACCTGTTGCAGCGCGCTCCCGATGGTTTCGCGGTGTATAGCGGGGACGATGCCAGCACGCTGGCGCTGCTGCTGCTGGGTGCGCACGGCACGATTTCGGTCACGGCCAACGTGGCGCCGAAGCTGATGCACGAGATGTGCGTTGCCGCTTTGAACGGGGAAGTCGCCAGGGCGCGCGAGATCAATTTCCGCTTGCTGGGCTTGCACCGGCATTTGTTCGTCGAGGCCAACCCGATCCCGGTCAAGTGGGCGGTGGCGCGCATGGGAAAAATAACGAACGCGTTGCGCCTGCCGCTGACGCCGCTGTCTGCTGCGGCGCGGGGTGTGGTAGAGCAGGCGATGCGCCAAGCCGGGGTGATCAATTGAAATCGAACAAGCGCACGAGAGTATCCGATTTTGCCGCGTTGCCGTTGATCCTGCTGGCTCTGGCCGGATGCGGCACCATGGATATGGAAGGCAAGCGGGTGGATTACAAGTCTGCAACGGTGAAGGTGCCGTCGCTGGAAGTGCCACCCGATCTGACCGCGCCCGCAGTCGAGGACCGCTACACCATCCCCGAAGCCGGCGATGAGAATGTGGCGAATTATTCCGATTACGCCAGGGGCGGCGCGACACCGCAGGCGCGGGCCAACGCCGTATTGCCAGAAGCGAAAAGCGTGCGTCTGGAGCGCAGCGGTTCGCAGCGCTGGCTGGAGGTGGATGACCGGGCGGAAAACATCTGGCCGCTGGTCAAGGCGTTCTGGCAGGGCAAAGGTTTTATCATCAAGACCGAAAACCCGCAGGCCGGCATCATCGAAACCGATTGGGCGGAAAATCGCGCCAACATCCCGAAAGGCGGATTGCGCAGTGTGATCGGCAAGGTTTTTGACGGTTTGTATGACTCCGGCAAGAGAGATATGTACCGCACCCGCCTGGAGCGCAGCAAGGGGGGCGGCAGCACGGAAATTTACATCACCTATTATGGCAGGGAGGAAGTTCTCGACAAGGACGGAAACACTTCCAAGTGGCAATCGTCCCCGAACGACCCGGAAATGGAGCTTGCCATGCTGCAAACGCTGATGGCCAAGCTGGGTGGCGATGCCGAGCAAGCCAAGGCGAAAGATGCGTCAGGCAGGTCGGCGCGCGAAGCGGGCGAAACGCTCAAGCTGCAAGAGCTGGATGGCGGCGGCAAGGCTATTTTGCTGAGTGAGCCGTTTGACAAGTGCTGGCGCAAGACGGGCTTGGCGCTGGAGCGTGCGGGTATTCCGGTGGAAGACAAGGATCGGGCCAACGGGATATTTTTCGTGCGCATCGCGGAAGCAGCCAAGGAAAAAAGTTTCTTTGACAAGCTGGCATTCTGGAGTAAAGAGGATAGCGGCAAGGCTTTGCGTTACCAAGTGACCGTGCAGGAAGCGGCGGCAGGTTGCCAGGTGGCTGCCAGCTACGGCCAGGGCGAATTCAACTCCGCCACGCAGCGGATCATTGACGCCCTCTACAGCAGCCTCGGCAAGTAGCCGCGCGCAGCTCATGCGCTTCGCTTCACTGGGCAGCGGCAGCGAAGGCAACGCGCTGGTAGTGCAGGACGGACAAACCTGCGTGTTGGTGGATTGCGGTTTTACCTTGGCCGGAACAGCCGAGCGCTTGGCGCGCCTCGATTTGGCGGTCTGCCAGATCAGCGGCATCGTCGTGACGCACGAGCACGGCGACCACATTGCGGGCGTGGCACATCTGGCGCGCAAACATTCCATTCCGGTATGGGCGACACACGGCACGTTGCAGTCGCATCGCGGCGCGCTGGGAGAATTGTCCAACGTAACGGAAATTGGCCCGCACCACGTATTTGCTGTCGGTGGGTTGCAGGTGCAACCTTACGCTGTGCCGCACGACGCGGCGGAGGCGGTGCAATATGTGTTCGGCGATGGTGCAAGGCGGCTGGGAGTGTTGACGGATGCCGGCTGTTCCACGCCGCATATCGAAGCGATGCTGGATGGTTGCGATGCGCTGGTGCTGGAATGCAACCACGATGCCGCCATGCTGGCTAACGGCGACTATCCTCCCAAGCTCAAACAGCGCGTGGGCGGACGCTTCGGCCACTTGAGCAATGCGGATGCCGCAGCGCTGCTGGCGCGGCTGGACAGCAGCCGCCTGCAACATATCGTGGCCGCCCACTTGAGCAAAAAGAACAACGCGCGCGAACTGGCGGTCGGCGCGTTGAGCGCAGCGCTGAATTGCGAGGCAGGCTGGATCGCCGTGGCGACGCAACAGGATGGCTTGGGTTGGCGCGAAATTGCTTGAACCCAATTACGGGAAACAAAAAAGCCGACTTACTGTCGGCTTTTTTGTTTTTGCAAAGAACCCGGAATTACTTCTTGGCGGGTTCTGCTGCAGGGGCAGGCGCAGGCGCTGCCGCAGGTGCGGCTTCAGGAGCGGAAGCTGGTGCGACCGCTTCAGCAGCCGGTGCCGGGGCTGGAGCCGGTGCGGCTGCGGGAGCCGGTGCCGGGGCGGGAGCCGGTGCTTCAGATTTGCTACAAGCGGTCAGAGACAGGGCCAACAGAGCAACAACCAGAGCAGAACTTTTCATTTTTCCTCTTTCATTAACTTTAGGGTACAAAAACCAGAACAAGAACACACAAACCAAATCCGCCGCCATGTCGCCGCAGCGAAGAGGCGGCATTCTACCAACTATTTTAAAAAATACCAGAGCTTATTGAATCAAACAGTATTTCTCCCGGTTGTTGCGCGAGTTTGCGCTACGGGAGCTGCCAGGGATAAAGAGCTGGAGTCAGGTCATCCGGCCCAATCATAAGGAGACACCGCACAAGCCCCATCTGGATCGTGGATGGCTTGCTCGGTGTTTTCCTGATGGATTATGCGAAAGGGCACCCGGCGACGTTAGCTTATCCAGATACCTTCCAGCCGCACCCGCGTTGCATCGCCCCGCTTTGCCAGCGCGCTGATCAAGCCCGAGTGTCTCGATAGCAGCACGCAGGTGCGCGGCAGGAAATAATAGCGCCTGCCGATTTGCAGTTCTTCCCGGCTGTGCCGCACCAGGCCATCGTAGGCGACGATCTGGTAGTAGCCGATTTCGCGCCCTTGATCCCTTGCGGCCAGGGGGCCCACGATGCACCAGGTGATGGCGCCGTTGAGATAGTCCGGCTCTTCGACTACCACGCCGACATGGGTGACCGGACAGCCGACCAGCGCGGGGCGCCCGTACAGGATGTCGCCTTTTTTTATGGCGAGCTTTCCGATAGTGGCGGAGTTGAGCGGCACGATGGTTTCGCGCGGCCCCGGGTCTTCCGGGAATTGCTCCAGAATGAACTCGTACTCCCTACCCAGCGCGTCGGCCCAGGTGATTTTTTCTGCGACGGGCCAGAGCCCGGTTGTGGCAGGCGGCGATTTCTCGCGGTAAATGCATCGTTTCAGTACGTCCGGTTGCGCGGCGGCGAAAGCCGCCAGTTCCGCGCAGGTTTGGAAACCGCACTGTCCGCAGTTCTTTCCCGGCAGCGATTCCAATATTTTGTGAGCCTCGCTTTCCACTATTCGCCCCGGTAAAACAGGTCGGAATCCAGTTTGCGCAACACCCCAAAGTGATGCTCCCAGCCGATGTTTTTCTTGCCGGCGCAGATTGTGCAGGTTGCCACGGGCGGGCTACCCTTAAGCATCAGCGGCACGGTTACTTCTTCCGCCCGCTCTATCCTGCGCACCAGACGGTCTATGCCGATGCCGCGCAGGGCATCGGCTTCCAGCACTTCGATCCGGGTAGCGTCCATGATGTTGGCGCGGAACACTTCCCTTTCCGCCTGCGATACCAAATCAATTTTGGTCACTACGGCAATGTCCGCAAGCGTGAGCATGGCTCCGATCTTGCGCGGCAAATTCATGCCGCTGGTAGCCTCCAGCACGACGATGCCGAGCGAGCCCGCGATGTAGGGAGCACAGCGCAGGCACAGCCCGGCTGTTTCTACAATCAAATCCGCACCTTCCTGTTCCGCCCACCTTACCGCATCCCCCAGCACCAGCACGCTGGCATGGTCCGGGCACAGGTCGCCGGAATATATTTTTTTCGCAGGGATGGAAAACTCATTGCGGAACAGCTCGTCCTCGTCCGCGAACTGGACATCAATTTTGAGATAAGCAAGGCGGCGCCCTTTTTTCAGCAACCTGCGCGCAACCTGCCGCAGCACGGTGGTCTTGCCGCTGGTGGGGGGGCCTGCGCACATGATGAGCTTCACGATGAATTCCTATGTCAGCCAGGTCATGTCCATGATGGCCCGGAATTCCTTTTCCAGCATGCGCTCCCCGGAGCTGATTTTATCGCGCAACCCAACGATGATCCTATCCATCTCGGTGACCTTCTCGCCGATGCGCTTTTCTTCCGGGCTGGTGGTAATCGCATCCTGCATCGCCCCTCCCTTCATCACAATGCGGTAGTCTGAGGATAGGGTGATTCTCGGGTCGTGGGTGACGAAAACGAAAATCTTTTCGTATTTCCGCAGCATCTCCAGCGCGCGTGTCAGGTTGATGCCGGCATTCTCGATTTCATCCAGCAGGATGATCGGGGAGTTGCCGATGATCACCGCATCGGCGATCAACAGCGCGCGGCTCTGTCCGCCCGATAGTTCGGTCATGGAGCTGCCGGTAATGATCGGCTCGCCGGTCAACTGGTTGGCGAAATCCAGAATATCGGCAATTACCGCATCGCGGTTTCCTCTTTTCCTGATCCTGGCGTGCGTGTCGAGAAAAATATCCACCGTCACGTCAGAGAGAAAACCGGTGTGCTGGGTAATCAGCGCAATGGGGTTTCTTGCCGGATCATCCATGAACTCTTCCGCTGGCGCGGCATCGTTGATGAGAACGCGCCTTCTGGAGGGGGTGTCTTCGGCGGCGAACAGGCCGATGTCGTTAATCAGCGCGGTCTTGCCGGAACCGGTCGGGCCGACGATGCTGAGCAGGTCGCCCATTTCTAGGTCCACCTGGTCAACCAACTCCTTTTCCCCGCCCCTTCCATAGCCGCCGAGGATGCTGATTTTCCTGATTTCCATGTCGAGAAACCTTTGTGGTCAAGCTTCAGGCAATACGCTACGCTGCTGAATCTCGGGTTGCAACTGCCAGCACTTTCCCCCCGTGCCGATCCTGCTCATATCAATACCGTACACCGATAGCTCAACTATCCTCGATTCTTTCCTTCTCCTCGGCGAGCGTCTTGCGGAATTCTTCAAGCCTGGCATGAAAATTTTCCGCTTCACCATAATCTAGGAACCGCGCGTAACGGTTGTGGGCCCCCAGTATTTTTTGCGCGTGCTTGATCGGGCAGAAGTATTGCTCGGTGCGCGCCGTGATCTCGCGGGCATAGGCGATCACCCCATTCGCATATGAGCAATACATGCAATGAATTTTTTCGATGACGTTGAGGTAGGCCAGGTGCTGGTGATCCATCACGACGTAACCGGATCGGCGCACCCTGGGTATGCCGTAGACCGGGAAGCAGGTCACTTGATAAAACGTAACGCACAGGTCGAACAGAGCCAGCGGGACAATCAGTGAATAGATGATGGGCGCGGTAAGAAGGTTCTGCGGGCGGATAGTGAGAAACCAGCGGAAAACTCCCACCTTGAGCTGCAAGTGCGCCTCCCGGATGGCCTGCTCGAAGCGGATTCGCCCGTCTTCAATCCTGTAAAACAAACGGCTTTCCTGCTCATGCAACTCCCTCCGCAATTCGTCTTCCAGCGCGGTTATTTTATTGAGTATGAGACGAATCTTTTCTTGCATTACTTTCTCCTCGGCGGGCTGTTGCAATTGTCTTACGGATTGCGGAGCAATGTCGCGGGGTGAACCTTAACCGAATTTCTGCATGTTATCCGGGGATAATCTGGAGTGGCACAACCCAAAAATACTTCAAGCTAAATCGGTTGGGCGAGAGTGAGTTATGCCCCACACAATTGGCAAAACTGCATGAGCGATGCGATAATCGGCCTCGCAGGGGGTGCTGCGATGGATCGGTCTGGCCCGCGTGGTACTTTTGACTGGCCGGGGCTTTATGGCATGAAACCGCTCATGCTGTCCATGGGGTGTGACGTTGCAAACCTTCCGGAACACCAAGCGCCTGATTTAGTGTTTTATCGCCGCCTTAGCTCAGTTGGTAGAGCAACCGCCTTGTAAGCGGTAGGTCATCAGTTCGAATCCGATTAAGGCTAGTGTAAGATTTTCCGGGCTGTGCGATGCTGCAACTGGCGGGTGATTGTCTGCCGGGGGGGGAGTCATCGGCAGGCGGGGCAGCGGCAGGGGAGCTAGTCCGCTATATGCCCGTGCCACTGTCCGGGGTGGGGTGCATCCTTTCTGCCGGATGATGCCTCCCGGTTGCCGGAGGGTTCCCATGCTCTTGCCATTGCGCCCGTGGCCGGGGGTGGAGGGGTCAGCGCAATGTGCGTGAATTTGCGCTATGCGCTTCCACTTGCAGAAGGGTGCATTGGGGGTAGTCGGCGGCAGGCGGGGTGCTGTTTGACGCTGTGTGATGCGAATATGGGGAAACGCTATGCTTCTTGACGATTTGGCTTTCAAGCTCTTACTTCTTGCAATCGGTTCAGTAGCAGCTGGCTTTCATTTTGGCTGGCTTGCTGGAATAGCCGCCTTTTTCCTGTTCGCAGCAGTTGCAGTGTAAGTAAGCTCGCAGCCCATGACGCGCGCGAACGCGCAGCATCAGAGTATTGGAATACTCGGTTATTCCGATTTTCTGCGCGCTGCCCGGTTGCGGATGCGCTCGATCTTCGCTTCCAGGCGCGCCAGCGCGTCGTAGGGGGCAACTTCGTCGGCCTCGATGATCGGGGACACGGCTTCGGCCTCGGCGTGAAGCCGCTCGTATGTCGCCCAGCGCATCCATTTCGGTTTCCATCCCTTCCGGCCCGGCTCGATCTTGCACTGGCGGATTATCTTTTTGGTGCGGCGGACTGCGCGGCGGGTGGGGCTTTCGCAGGTTGTCCGGTAGCGCGCGTCGGTGCAGTGGTTGCAGCAGAGACCGGCGGTGGTGGCGAACAGTACCTTGCAGGCGCGCAGGCATTTCGCGCATTGCAGGCACGGCGCGGTCATGCAGCCTGCGCGGACGATGATCTTCCAAGCGGTTGCGGTGCCCCCTTTCCACGATAGGCAAAGCAGC
>VIKH01000049.1 GCA_008080515.1 Gallionellaceae bacterium
GTCGGCTACAGCACCGGCGGCGCGGGCACCGGCACGTTCAAGTCCGGCGCCCAAACCACGATAGACGCCACGCAGATCAATATCGGCACCGGCACAAATGCGACGGGAACCTTCGAGCTTGGCGCTGGCACCGTAAAGGCGCAGACCATCACACTCGGCAGCGGCGGAAACTTCATCTTTACCGGCGGACGCCTGAGTGTCGGCACCTTCAACGGCACCTTGAATCAGGATGGCGGCGTGCTTGCACCGGATTCCTCGCTCGGGATCAGCACCATCAACGGCAACTACAATCTCGCCTCGGCGGGCATTCTGGAATTTGATCTCAACGGCACGGCTGCCGGCACGCTCTACGACCGGCTGGCGATCAAGGGCTTGACCCAGTTGAACGCAGATTCCGGGCTGGGCGGCTGGCTGGATATCCGCCTTGGCTATGCCGCAAATCCCGGTGACACCTTCCTCATCGTCGAAAACGATATGGCAGATCCCGTGGCCGGTTACTTCCGCGGGCTCGGCGAGGGCAGCTACTTCTCCGAGATATTCGGTGGATCGGAGTACACGTTCCAGATTTCTTACATGGGCGGAACCGGCAATGACGTGACACTAACCGCAGTAAATCGTCCTCTCCACGCCGTTCCTGAACCCGAAACCTGGGTCATGCTGCTGGCTGGTTTGGGCTTGTTGAGCTTCATTGCAAGGTGCAGGAAAAATAACACTTAACGAGAGGAAGAAGAATGAAATATTTTTACTTGATCGCTTCATTGATGCTGAACTTTGCTTGTTCAAATACAAGTAATGCCGCACTTGTTGCTTTAGGGACATCGGCTGAAAGAGTTATATACGATGATGTGGCTGGCTTATATTGGATGGGTGATATGGTTCGCTATCAGGGGCTAACCTATTCGGCGCAGATTTCCGGTATATCCTCCGATAGTTATGCAGGAATCACTGACTGGCAGATGGCGACCGTAGATCAATTTAACTCATCATTAGGGGCGTATTTGTCAACTGATCCGGGGCTTGCATTGTTCGCCCCTACCGAAACTATGATGGGGTTCAATGTCATAGGAGGGCGACTAAACACAACTATATATACCCCAACTCGACATCAACTTGGGGCAGTATGGTTAAATCCGGACTACCCTAATTTTCCACAGCCGAATGGATGGCTTTTTGATGATACTGCAGGCACGACGTCAAGCGCATGGGTAGTCTCTAATAGCGGGTTTCCAGCCGTTCCCGAACCCGAAACCTGCGCGATGTTGCTGGCTGGTTTAGGGTTGCTGGGTTTCGCCGCAAGGCGCAGGAAAAGAGATGCTGTGTAAGCTTGGTTTTTGTTCCAATCAGAAGGGAGCTTCGGCTCCCGTTTGTTATTCCTGTTGGCGTTGCGCAACCATCTTGGTTGCTTGTGATACTTGTGGCGAAGGACAGCTTCTCCCCGAAACTGCGCTTCGCTTCATTTTGCTCACACAAGGCGGATCATGGCCGTTATGGAAAAGGTGCATGCAGCAAAGCCTGGCCTGAAACGATGACAAAAACAACCGGGGTGCGTTGCCCCGGTTGTTTGACATGCCGGTGAGCCCTCTCCGTTTACCTCACATACACTGCGGATGTTTCAGGCATCCAGTGCAGCTCGCGGTAGAAATTCGCCAGGATGGTGTCCGGCTCGTTGATGATGAATGCGTCGTCGCCTTGGGTAACTGCTGCCGCCACGGCAACCGGCTCGCGGATCAAGTCATGTTCGAAGCTCGCCAGCACCGGGTCTTGTGCCGCGATGGCGGCGTTGCCCAGCAGGTCGCGCTCGAAGCTGGCCACGACGGCGCTATCCCCCAGGTTTAAAGAGCTGTTGATGCGGTCCAGCGAATCGGCCCTGGCGAAGGCGGTTCCGGCGGGAACCGGGTCGTGGCTGAAATCGCTCTGGAAGCTGGCCGCTACCCGGTCAGCCTTCGCGCCGTAGGCGGCAACGATGGTTTTGTCGCCAAACGCGCGCTCGAAGCTGGCCGCGACCTGGTTGGCCCCGGCGCTGGAGGCGTTGATGAAAGACCCGTTGATAAACGAGCGGAATCAGGGTCAAAGCAAGTTTGTTCAGTTTCATTTTCAAATCTCCTATTAGAAATGACAAGATATTTGGCTGCGGAACCGATCAACTGTTCGCCGGTATGCTGCGAACCGATCAAACCATTTGTTCCGCTCCTGTATGCCATTTAACCAGCCGATCCTTAAAGGGAGCTTAACGGGCTGCAAAAAATGTTTCGCGAAACGAGCGTGTCCCATGCCGGGACGCACCAAGAAAAAAGCGGCCGTGGCCGCTTTTTTCTTTCCTGCAATTTTGCTGCCCTACTTGACGACCGCCTTCAGTTCGCCTTTGGCATAGCGGCTCGCCATGGATTCCAGCGAGATCGGCTTGATCTTCGCTGCCTGGCCCGCACAGCCGAACGCCTCGTAGCGCGCCTTGCAGATCGCTTTCATGGCCTTGGTCGTTTCGGCCAGGAATTTGCGCGGGTCGAAGTCCTTCGGGTTCTGTGCCAGATAGCGGCGGGTCGCGCCGGTGGAAGCCATGCGCAGGTCGGTATCTATGTTCACCTTGCGCACGCCGTGCTTGATGCCCTCTACAATTTCCGCGACCGGGACGCCGTAGGTCTGCGGCATCGCCCCGCCGAACTGGTTGATGATTTCCAGCCATTCCTGCGGCACGCTCGACGAACCGTGCATCACCAGATGGGTGTTAGGGATGCGCGCATGGATTTCCTTGATGCGGCTGATCGCCAGGGTGTCGCCGGTGGGCGGCTTGGTGAATTTATACGCACCGTGCGAAGTGCCGATGGCGATGGCCAGCGCGTCAACATTGGTCGCCTTGACGAACTCGGCGGCCTCATTGGGGTCGGTCAGCAACTGGGAATGGTTGAGCGCGCCTTCCGCACCGTGGCCGTCCTCCTTCTCGCCGTGGCCGGATTCCAGCGAACCCAGGCAACCCAGTTCGCCCTCGACGGAAACGCCGACCGCATGCGACATCTCGACGACGTTGCGGGTCACGTTGACGTTGTATTCGAATGATGAGGGAGTCTTGCCGTCGGTCATCAGCGATCCGTCCATCATCACGCTGGAAAAACCGGAGCGGATGGCGTTGATGCACACCGCCGGGGAAGCGCCGTGATCCTGGTGCATCACCACCGGAATGTGCGGGTACATTTCCACTGCCGCCTCGATCAGGTGGCGCAGGAAAGGCTCGCCCGCGTACTTGCGCGCGCCCGCCGAGCCCTGCATGACCACCGGGCTGTTGGTTTCGTCGGCCGCTTCCATGATCGCCTTGACCTGCTCCAGGTTGTTGACGTTGAAGGCGGGCAGGCCGTAGCCGTTTTCTGCCGCATGATCCAATAACTGGCGCAATGATACGAGAGCCATTTTTTTCTCCTTTATTAAAGTCAGTTGATAGTCGTTAGACGTTGGTTGTCAGTTGGTCTTGTCCGCCGCGCGGGGTTTTGTTTTAACTGGCGACCAACGGCGGACAACTCACGGCCGTTTTTACTTCTTGTGGTCGCCGACACGCACAATCTTCAGCGTGTTGGTGTGACCGCTGGTGCCGATGGCTTCACCTACCGTCATCACCATCATGTCACCCTCTCCCACCAGCCCCAAGCGCACCAACTCCTTTTCCGCTTCCAGCAGCGCGACGGAAGGCAGCTTGGAACTGGGCTCGAATGCGATGGGATGCACCCCGCTGAACAGGGCGGCTTTGGTCAGCGTCGCCTTGATTGGAGTCAGGGCAAAAATCGGCACCCCGGCGCTCAAGCGCGACATCCACAGCGCCGTAGAGCCGGACTGGGTCAGCGCCACGATGGCTTTTACCTTGAAATGCGAGGCCGCGTACAGCGCAGACATGGCGATAGACTGATCTATTCGCGCAAATTTGCTGCGTGTCAGGCGATGCTCTATTGCGCTGTCTTCCACTTCTTTTTCGGCGCTTACACAGATGCGCGCCATGGCCTGCACCGTTTCGACCGGATAATCACCCACGGCGGTTTCCGCCGACAGCATGACCGCATCCGTCCCATCCAGCACGGCGTTCGCCACATCCGACACTTCCGCGCGCGTGGGGATCGGATTGTTGATCATGGATTCCATCATCTGCGTGGCGGTGACCACCAGCTTGTTGCGGGCGCGCGCCATTTTTATCATGCGCTTCTGCAACCCGGGCACCGCCGCGTCACCCACCTCCACCGACAAATCCCCGCGCGCCACCATGATGGCATCCGATGCGTCAATGATCTCGGCCAGCGCCGGAATGGCTTCGGCGCGCTCGATCTTGGCCATCAGCATGCTTTTGCCGCCCGCCGCATGCATCAGCTCGCGCGCCAGCTTCATGTCGTCCGCCGAGCGCGGGAAGGATACCGCCAGATAGTCGGCTTTGATCAGCGCCGCCGTCCTGATATCGTCCTTGTCTTTGTCGGTCAGCGCCGGTGCCGTCAGGCCGCCGCCTTTGCGGTTGATGCCCTTGTTGTTGGACAAAACCCCGCCGCGCACCACTTTGCAGATAATCTGCGAGCCGGCCACATCGGTCACCTTGAACTCCAACATGCCATCGTTCAGCAGCAGCACCGAGCCCTTGCTGACATCGTTCGGTAACTCTTTGTAATCCAGGCCTACCCGCTCCTGGTTACCCAGCCCTTTCAGTGCCGCGTCGAGAATGAAAGTATCGCCGTCGTTCAGCTCGATTTTGCCGTCCTCAAACTTGCCAACACGAATCTTGGGGCCTTGCAGGTCGGCCAGGATACCCACCGTGCGTCCGCAGATCTCCGCTGCCGCGCGCACTTTCTCCACGCGCGACAGATGATCCTGCACCGTGCCGTGGGAGAAATTCATGCGCACCAGATCCACGCCGGCGCGGATCATTCCTTCAAGCATTTTCGGGTCGCTGGAGGCGGGCCCCAGCGTTGCAACAATTTTAGTTCTGCGTAACATGGATTCCTTTGAAGCTTGCAGCCGGTAGCCCGTTAAGAAGCTATAAGCTACCCGCTATCAGCTAGTTAGCTCGCTGTTCCAGAATTTCCACCGCAGGCAGTTTTTTTCCTTCGAGAAATTCGAGGAATGCACCACCAGCCGTGGAGATGTAGGATACCTTGTCGTAAATGCCGTATTTCTGGATGGCGGCAATCGTGTCGCCGCCCCCGGCCAGGGTGAACGCTTTGGTGCTGGCGATGGCATCGGCAATCTTCTTCGTGCCCGCGCCGAACTGGTCGAACTCGAACACGCCGACCGGCCCGTTCCAGACCACGGTTCCCGCCTTCATGATGATGTCCGCCAGTTCCTGTGCGGACTTGGGGCCGATGTCGAAGATCATGTCGTCGTCGTTCACGGCATCCGCGCTTTTCTGCACGGCGGGCTCGCTGGCATCAAATTTCTTGCCGGTCACCACATCCACCGCGATGGGAATCTGCGCGCCCCGCGCGGCCATTTTCTTCATCAGCGCCTGCGCGGTCGGCACCAGATCATCCTCGCACAGCGACTTGCCGACCTTCTTGCCGGCCGCCTTGAGAAAAGTGTTGGCGATACCGCCGCCCACTACCAGTTGTTCGCATTTTTCCGACAGCGATTCCAGTACGGTCAGCTTGGTTGACACCTTGCTGCCGCCGACGATGGCGACCATCGGGCGCGCCGGATTGAGCAATGCCTTGCCCAGCGCATCCAGCTCCTCGGTCAACAGCATGCCCGCGCACGCGACCGGCGCAAACTTGGCGATGCCGTGGGTGGAGGCTTCGGCCCGATGCGCCGTGCCGAATGCGTCCATCACGAACACATCGCACAGTGCCGCATATTTTTTTGCCGTCTCATCCACATTCTTTTTTTCGCCCTTGTTGAAGCGGCAGTTTTCCAGCAACACCAGTTCGCCGGCAGCCACATCGAACCCGCCGTTCACCCAGTCCTTGACCAGGCGCACCGGCTTGCCCAAGCGAGCCGCGATATTGTCGGCTACCGGTTTGAGCGAATTCTCTTCGGAATATACGCCCTCTTCCGGGCGACCTAGGTGAGAAGTGACCATCACCCGAGCACCCGCCTTCAGTGCGTGGACGATAGTGGCCATGGAGGCGGTGATGCGCGCATCGGACGTGACCTTGCCCTCGCTCACCGGCACATTGAGGTCGGACCGGATGAACACGCGCTTGCCGGATAAATCCAGATCGGTCATGCGGATAAAATTTGACATTAGGAAACTCCTTAAGGCTGGTAGCTGGTAGCGGTAGCTTGTAGTAGCAGGGTGGGCAGACTGGCTTTTCGTCTGCCCACGCGGTTGGAATCCGCGTGGGCACAGAGCGAGGTTGTTGCCGCTTCAGCGGCTTTACAACCACGGCCTCCCCCTTGCGGGGAAAACCGTGCCTACCCTACATTTTATTTGGCGACGTGCTGCACCAAGCGCATCAGGTTGCAGGTATAGCCGTACTCGTTGTCGTACCAGGCCACCACCTTGACGAAGGTCGGGTCGAGCGCAATACCGGCTTCGGCATCAAATACGGAAGGCTGGGTGCAGCCGCGAAAATCGGTGGCCACCACCTTTTCGTCGGTGTAGCCCAGCACGCCCTTCAGCGGCCCGCTTCCGGAAGCCGCCTTCATCGCCGCGCAAATTTCGGCGTAAGTCGCCGGTTTGTTCAACTCCACGGTCAAATCAACCACGGACACATCGGAAGTCGGCACGCGGAACGCCATGCCGGTCAACTTTTTGTTCAGCTCGGGGATCACCACGCCCACCGCCTTGGCCGCGCCGGTGGAAGAGGGAATGATATTTTCCAGGATGCCGCGACCGCCGCGCCAATCTTTGTTGGACGGGCCGTCCACGGTTTTCTGCGTCGCGGTCGCCGCATGCACGGTGGTCATCAGGCCGCGCTTGATGCCGAAGGTGTCGTTCAGCACTTTGGCCACCGGCGCCAGTGCGTTGGTGGTGCAGGAAGCGGCAGAAACAATGTTCTCGCCCTTGTAAAGGGAGTGGTTGACGCCGTGTTGACGCCGTACACAAACATCGGCGTGTCGTCCTTGCACGGCGCAGATTGGACAATTTTCTTCGCGCCCGCATCCAGATGAGCCTGGCAGCTTTCCTTGGTCAGGAAGATGCCGGTGCATTCGATCACGACATCCGCACCCGCCTCGTCCCACTTCAGCTCGGCCGGATTCTTGATGGCGGTAAGCCGGATTTTCTTGCCGTTCACGACCAGCGTGTTGCCGTCCACCGCGACATCCCCGTGGAAGCGCCCATGCACGGAATCGTACTTGAACATATAAGCCAGATAGCTTGGCTCCAGCAGGTCGTTGATGGCGACCACTTCGATTTCCGGAAAGTCCTTGATTGCCGCGCGAAGCACCATGCGCCCGATGCGGCCAAAACCATTGATGCCAACTTTGATTGCCATGTTTGTCGCTCCTTGTGATTAAAAATTTAGCTGGTAGCAGCCCAAGTGCGCTCTTCGCGCGCGGCATACAAAGCTACGAGCTATTTAAGCGCCGATCACCTTCTTCGCCACGGCGATCACGTTGTGGCTTTGGCCGGGGCTTCGCCCCTTAACATTCGCCATGCTCATGTTAGCCTCCACCGCAACGGGGTCGCAGCCATCATGCTCCTATTGTTTTTCTTGCTGTAGCGACTACGTTGTCTGCCGTAAAACCGAACATCTTGAATAGCTCGCCAGCCGGGGCCGATTCGCCAAAACGATCCATGCCGATCACCGCGCCGCGCAACCCCACATACTTGTACCAGCCATCGCTGACCCCGGCTTCGATGGCAACCTTGTGTACGGTCGGCAGCAGGACGCTATCCCGGTAGGCTTTATCCTGCTTATCAAACACGTTGGTACACGGCATCGAAACCACGCGGGTAGCGATGCCCTGTTCTTCCAGCACCTTCTTGGCTTCCATCGCCAACTGCACTTCCGATCCGGTGGCGATCAGCACCAGCCTGGGCGATGGGGCATCGCTCAAAACGTACCCGCCCCTGGCGATGTTGGCGATGGTCGCCGCGTCGCGTTTCTGGAACGCGAGGTTCTGGCGGCTGAAAATCAGGCAGCTCGGCCCATCCTTGCGCTCCACTGCGGATATCCAAGCCTGCGCCGACTCCACCGTATCACACGGGCGCCACACGCGCATGTTGGGAATCAGGCGCAGCGTGGCGGTCTGCTCTACCGGCTGGTGGGTAGGGCCGTCTTCACCCAAGCCAATCGAATCGTGGGTGAACACATAAATCACGCGCTGCTTCATCAGCGCGGACATGCGCAAGGCGTTGCGCGCGTATTCGGAGAACATCAGGAAAGTGCCGCCGAACGGCAGCAGACCGCCGTGCAGCGCCATGCCGTTCATGATGTGCGCCATGCCGAACTCGCGCACGCCGTAGCTGATGTAGTTGCCCGGTTTTTTGCCGTGGACATGTTTTGCTCCAACCCAGTTGGTCAGGTTGGAGCCGGTCAGGTCGGCGGAGCCGCCGAGGAATTCCGGCAAAGCGGGCACCAGCGCGTTGATGGCGTTTTGCGAGGCTTTGCGGCTGGCGATGGTTTCTGCCTTCTCGTTGGTCTTGGCGATCACCTCGGCGGCGTGCTGCGCCCAGTTGGCAGGCAACTCACTCTTCATGCGTCGCTCGAACTCTGCGGCTTCTTTGGGATAGGCCGCGCGGTATTCGGCAAATTTGTTGTCCCACAGCTTCTCGAGGCCCGCCCCCTTGGTGCGCGCATCCCAAGCCGCGTAAACATGCGCAGGGATCTCGAACGGCGGATACTTCCACCCGATGTGCTGCCGCGTCGCCGCCACTTCCGCGTCGCCCAGCGCCGCACCGTGCACATCGTGGGTGCCCGCCTTGTTCGGCGAACCTGCGCCGATGATGGTTTTGCAGCAAATCAGGGAAGGTTTGTCGGTCACTGCCTTGGCGGCGTTGATCGCGGCATTGATGGCTTCCGGATCATGGCCCTGCACGTCGGCGATCACATGCCAGCCGTAAGCCTCGAAGCGCTTCGGCACGTTCTCGGTAAACCAGCCGCCGACATGCCCGTCTATGGAAATATCGTTATCGTCCCAGAACGCGGTCAGTTTGCCCAGGCCCCAAGTGCCTGCCAGCGCGCAAGCCTCGTGCGACACGCCCTCCATCATGCAGCCATCGCCCATGAACACATAGGTGTGATGGTTGACGATCTCGTGGCCGGGGCGGTTGAATTCGTTGGCCAGCAATTTTTCTGTCATGGCAAAGCCCACGGCGTTGGTGATGCCCTGGCCGAGTGGCCCGGTGGTGGTTTCCACCCCTTCGGTGTAGCCCGCGTAGATCAGCATCGAGCCATGGCCGTTGGAGAAAACGAAACGATCACGATCGGCCCATTTCGGGTTGGCCGGGTTATGCCGCAGATGGTGGTTCCACAATACCTCGGCAATTTCGGCCATGCCCATGGGTGCGCCGGGGTGGCCGGAGTTGGCTTTCTGCACCGCATCTATCGCCAGGGCACGGATAGCGCCGGTCGTATCGTTAAATTTCGGGGGGGTTACGTTACGGGTTGCCGACATTTCTTGTAGCCTCCTGTGCGCCCTTGGGCAGATTATTTGTTGCGTTTTCGAGGCCGTAGATTATGCCGCACGGCCCCGCTTTGGGCAAACACATTCCGCCGGTTGACCCGCGTCAACCGGCTGCGCGCGCCAGTTTTACGGAGGAATTCAGATAAGGCCGTGCTCTGACGCATAAACCGCCGCCTGCACGCGCTTGGCGATGTTGAGCTTGCGGAGTATGCCCTGCACATGAATCTTGATGGTAGATTCCGAAAGCTCGAGCTGCCGGGCGATTTCCTTGTTGCTCGCGCCCCGCGCCAGCATGACAATAATTTCCCGCTCGCGCGGGGAAAGTTTGCTCGGGTTGATGTCCGCCACGGCGGCAGCCGTATCCCTGGGCGGGGCGCGCAACGAATCCGCCAGCTTGTGCGCGATTTGCGGCGACATCACGGACTCGCCGCGCGCGGCGCGGCGGATGGATTCCAGCAGAAATTCGGTGTCTATGTTTTTCAGCAGGTAACCGCGCGCTCCGGCGCGCAGCGTTTCCAGCAAATCTTCGGCATTTTCCGAAACCGTGAGCATGATGACCTGCGCTTCCGGAACATCCTCCACCAGCAGGCGTAGCGCTTCCAGCCCGCCAGTGCCGGCCATATGCAAGTCCAGCAACACCACGTCCGGGTTAAGCTGCTTGGCGCGCTTGACGCCTTCCAGCCCGTCACCGGCCTCGCCCACCACCTCGAAGCCCTCGTGTCGCTGCAACACCAGCTTGATGCCGCTGCGGAACAGCGTGTGATCGTCAACAATCAGGATGCGGATCGGTTTCATGCGGGTATGGTATTCCTGTGCGGCAGAGCGAGGCGCATCTGCGTGCCCTTTCCCGGTGCGGATTCGAGCGTCAGTTCGGCATCAATGCGGTACGCGCGCTCGCGCATGATGCTCAACCCCACATGCGTATCTCCGGTATCGCGCGCGGCGTCAAAGCCGATGCCGTTATCACGGATGTGGAGCGTGCATTTTCCGTCACACACCAGATTTACGTCAACGCAGCTCGCCCTGGCATGTTTGCGCACGTTGGAAAGCGATTCCTGCACGATATGCATGGCCTGGAGCACGTGCTCCGGAGGGAAATCCGGCACCGTGCCGCTACAGGAGAAAGAAGCGAGGATGCCGGTTTGCCCCTCGAACTTCTCGAGCGCGCTGCGCACTGCGGTTTCCAGGTCAGCATTGCCGACGCGCGTGCGGAAATGCACCAGCAGCTCGCGCACATCGTCGTAGCTTTCCTGCACTCCCTCGCGGATCTGCTCCAGCCCCTGCAAGGCGGCAGTGATTTGCCCCTGCTTCAAGTCATCGCGCAACAATTGCACCTGGATGTTCAAAAAAGCCAGCGACTGGGCGATGCTGTCGTGCAGTTCCTGCGCCAGCAGGTTGCGCTCCTCCGATACCGCCATTTCCTTTTCTCGTGCGACCAGGCGCTGGTTTTCGATGGCGATGCCGAGATGCTGGCCGACCGACTCCAGCAAGCGGATTTCAGATGGCGGCAAAATACGCGGTGTTGCAAAGAACAGGTTGATCATGCCCAACACCTGCTGCTTGGAGCGGATCGGGATCGCCGCCACCGACTGAAAGCCATCCCGCTTGCACGCATGCAGCGGCAGCCGATTGAACGGGGAAGAAAAGTCCGCGCACATGGCGATGCCGTCGCGCGCCACTTCGCCGCACAGACAGTTGCCGACGGCCAGGCAAGCCTCCTCGCTCAAAAAGGACTTGGAAACCCCGCGCGACGCGACAATCTTCAGTTGCTCCCCCTTCGCGTCCACCAGGCGCACCACACCGTCGCGGGCGTCCATCAACGTGACCAGCTTGTCCAGCAAAATATCGCACAATGGCTCGGTTGCGGTTGAAGAATTGAGAAAGGCGGCCACATCGTAGAGCGCCGTGAGCTCGCGGTTCTTGATTTCCACGCTGCGTGATTTCTCCTCTACCCGCCGCTCCAGGTTGGTGTACAGGTCCTGCAACTGGTCGGCCATCTGGTTAAAACCCCCGGCCAACTCGCCGAACTCGTCCCTCTTTTCCGCTTGCAGGCGTACGCCGAAATCCGCCTTGCCCATGCGCTGGATGCCTTCCCGCAGACTGTTAACCGGCGTCACCACCATCAGCGAAAACAGCTTCATCAGCAGCACCGTGCCGACCAAAGCCAGGGTGATCAATCCGATCTGGAAAGTGCGCAACAAAGTGGTGGCGCGCGCATTGCTAAGCTCCACCATCGCCACCAGTTCGTTCACGTTGTCAACGAACGCGCCCACCACGGGACGGTACTCCGCCAGCATGAACTCCTGCTCGCTCTGCTGGCCGGAATCGAGGATGCGCTTGATGCGCGGCTTGATATCGCCCTGCCACGCCGCTTGCAGTTTGTCCATTTGCGCCCGCACCTCTCTGTCCTTGGGCAAAGAAAGCGGGCGCTCAGGATCGCCGTGATCGAGATCGGCCAGCACTTTCTCGAAATGGCTGATCTTGGCTTCGATGTCCCGCCGCACCTCTGAAGAAGGCTGCTGCACGTACTGGGCGAGCAGGAAAGCGATATGGAACGAGCGCATGCGCTCGCTGCCCGCATCGTTGATCGCCGCCGCACCGCCTTCCAGCCGCCAGGATACATACAGCGTCGAGCTGATAGCGACCAGCGCGACAATAAAATAAAACAGCAGCAGGCCGGTAATCTTTTGCTGGAGCTTGAAGGTTGCCATCACTGATACCTCACACGGGTGCTATCGCACACCTTGCTTCGTCGCCGACGCCATCAATCGAGCACATGCGTCACCATGCCGTCCGCCAGCTTGGGCTCGAACCAGGTGGACTTGGGCGGCATGACCTCATTGGCGTCGGCCACCGCCATCAGATCCTCCATGCTCGTGGCAAACAGGGCCAAAGCTGCCGCCATTTCGCCGCTGTCAACACGCTTTTCCAGTTCCGCCAAGCCGCGGATGCCGCCGACAAAATCTATGCGCTTGTCGCGGCGCGGGTCGGTGATGCCGAGCACCGGCGCGATGAGGTGATTCTGCAACAAGCTCACGTCGAGGCGCGCCACCGGGTCATCGGGCGGAATCAGCTCCGCACGGATTTGCAGGCGATACCATTGGCCGGGCAGATAGAGCCCAAATTCGCCGGGTTTGCCGGGTTTGGCTTGCGCGGCGCTTGGCTGCACCGAAAAATTCCTGCCGACGCATTGCAGGAATTTTTCTGCATCCATGCCGTTGAGATCGGCCATGAGGCGGTTGTAATCCATGATTTTCATCTGGTGGTGCGGGAAAATCACCGACAGGAAATAGTTGTAGCTTTCCGCGCCAGTGTGGCTCGGGTTGACGGCCCGCCGCGCCGCCGCCACGCGCGAGGCGGCAGCCGAGCGATGGTGCCCGTCGGCGATGTAGAGCGCACGCATGGCGTCAAAGGCGGCGGTAATCTGATTTTGCGTTGCGCTGTCACGGATCACCCACAGAGTGTGGCGGATGCCATCATCCGCCACCACATCCGCATCAGGCGCGCCGTCCGAAGCGCGCTGGAGGATCGCATCCATCTGCGGCGCGTCAGGGTAGGCCAGCAGCACCGGCCCGGTCTGGGCGTTGAGCGCGTCAATCTGGCGCACGCGATCATCTTCCTTGTCCGGACGGGTAAATTCGTGCTTGCGAATGCGGTTACAGTCGTAGTCCACCACCGATGCCGCCGCCACCAAACCGGTCTGGCTGTGCCCGCCCATCACCAGCCGGTAAACGTAATAGCAGGGCGCCGGATCGCGTGCCAGCACGCCGCCCGCCAGCATCCCGCGAAGATTCTCCGCCGCCTTGGCATAGACTTCCGGCGCATAAGGATCAGTTCCGGCGGGCAGATCTATTTCCGGTTTGGAAATGTGCAGAAAACTCCACGGCTTGCCAGCCGCGCGAGCGCGCGCTTCCTCGCTGGAAAGCACGTCGTAGGGGGGAGCGGCGATTTCGGCGGCGCGGGAAGGGGCGGGGCGCAAACCGGCAAAGGGGCGGATCAAGCTCATCAAGATTCCTCAATAATTCGTTTCATTCCTTACTTTGCCGCAAAGATAGCATGTTTCGCGGCTACGCGAATTGCCGCGCCGGACAACAGTTCGCCTAGCGCCAGCCCGACAGGGGGGGCAAACTATTCTATGGTTTGCCCGCGCGTAATTCTGATGGGTGAGCAGCCACAAATCAGACAGCCGACGGATTAATTTTGTGGGTGCCTCTAAAAATTCAGAGTTCACCCAAATGCCCCACATGGGGACGCCGATCCGCTACGGGCAAAAGCGGCCCGCGCGGAGTCATCAGTGCTGTAGGGCGCAGCACCCGCAAGGGGTAGGCCAGGTTGTAAGGCCGCTGAAGCGGCAACAACTACGCACTAACCGACGGGCATTGCGCCAAAGGCAGGCAATTTTCTAAACTCTTCGAGCTTGAAAAATGACACCGCCACATGTACCGCTTACATTCGGTGCAATGCGCTTCGCCCTTCGGCTACGCTCAGGACAGGCTTATTGCACCCTTGAGGCTGCCGCGCTTTTTGCCACGCCGGACAACAGTCTGTCTGGTGCCAGCCGCCGCCCCTCAAGATTGCCCACCCCGGCAAACCGCCCTCCGCCATACAGGCGCACCTTGCCATCCGGCAGTGCGGCGTCAACGGCGAGCCGCTGGCCTTGCGCGATGCGGGTTACCTGCGATTCATCCAGTTCCAGCGCGGGCAGATCTTGCAACAGGCAATCCGGCGGCAGGAGGCACGCCTCCAGCTCTTCCATGGTCATTGCCTCAAGCTCGGGCAGACTGCGGGCGTTTTCCAAGCGGAAAAATCCAATTGCCGTCCGGCGCAACCCCCGCAAATGCGCGCCGCATCTCAGGGCCAGGCCAATGTCCTCTGCCAGTGTACGGATGTAGGTGCCCTTGCTGCACCGCACGGTGATTTCCAGCTCGTCCCCACAAAACTTCTCCAACACCAATTCGTAAATGGTTACGCTGCGGCTTTCGCGCGCTACGGTTTCGCCCTTGCGGATATATTCGTACAGCGGCTTGCCTTTGTGCTTGAGGGCGCTGTGCATGGGGGGTATCTGCCGGATCTCCCCGGTAAAACCGCGTAATGCCTCTTGCACCTGCGCCTCATTCAGATCTGTTGTGCAGGAACGAATGACCTCACCTTCCGCATCACCCGTGGTAGTGGTCACGCCGAACTTGACCAGCGCGTGGTAAGTTTTGTCGGCATCCAGCAGCGCGTTGGAAAACTTGGTGGCCTCGCCGAAACAGATCGGCAACAGCCCGGTCGCCAGCGGATCGAGGGTGCCGGTGTGCCCCGCCTTTTCGGCATTAAACAGGCGGCGAACTTTTTGCAGGGCGGTGTTGGAGCTGAGCGAGAGCGGCTTGTCGAACAGCAGGACACCGTCGAGAGGGCGTTTGGTACGGGTCATTGTGTATTGATTCGGCACGAATTGAATTGCCACTCCGTTCGGCCTGAGCTTGTCGAAGGCCCTCTACCAGCTACGGGCTACGGGCTTTCTCCCTTATCGCCTGCGACAGCCCGATCTATAAGCTGCGACAAACGTGCGCCGCGCTCTACCGACGCGTCATAAACAAAGTGTAGTTGCGGCGTGACGCGCAGTTTCATGGCGTGTGACAGGTGGCTGCGAAGAAAGCCGGCGGCGCGTTCCAAACCGTGCTGCACCTTTTCGCTCGCGCCTTCCAGCGTGGTGTAAAACACTTTCGCATGCGAATAATCACGGGTCACTTCGACGCCGGTGAGGGTGACCATACGCAGGCGCGGGTCGCGCACTTCCAGCCGCAGCAGCTCGGCCAGCTCGCGCTGTATCTGCTCGGCAATACGGTCGGTTCTGGCGTAGTCCTTCGCCATTACAGCGCGCGCGCTACCTCGACAATCTCGAACACCTCCAGCAGGTCGCCCGTCTGGAGATCGTTATACCCGCGCAACGATAGCCCGCACTCAAAATTCGCCCGCACTTCTTTCGCGTCATCCTTGAAGCGTTTCAGCGAATCCAGTTCGCCGGTGTGGATGACCACGCTGTCGCGCAGCACGCGCACTTGAGAGCTGCGCTTGATCAGGCCTTCGGTCACATAGCAACCCGCCACCGTGCCGACCTTGGAGATGTGGAACACCTGGCGCACTTCCACCATGCCGATGACACTTTCCTTTCTCTCCGGTGCCAACATGCCGGACAGCGCGGCCTTGATCTCGTCCACCATCTCGTAGATGATGTTGTAGTAGCGCACGTTCACGCCGGAAGCCTCGGCCAGCTTACGCGCGGCGGCGTCGGCGCGCGTGTTGAAACCGATCACGATGGCCTTGGATGCCAGCGCCAGATTGATGTCGGATTCACTGATCGCACCCACGCCGCTATGCAGCAGGTTGACCTTCACCTCGCCGGTGGAAAGTTTCTGCAGGGCGTGAGCGATAGCCTCGCAGGAACCCTGCACGTCGGCCTTGACGATCAGCGCCAGAGTGCGCACCTCTCCTTCGGCCATTTGCTCGAACATGTTTTCCAGCTTGGCCGCCTGCTGTTTGGCCAGCTTCACATCGCGGAATTTCCCCTGGCGGAACAGGGCGATTTCCCGCGCTTTTTTCTCGTCGGCCAGCACCATCACGTCTCCACCGGCTTCCGGCACTTCGGACAAGCCCTGAATCTCAACCGGGATGGACGGCCCAGCCTCATGCACCGGCCTGCCGCTCTCGTCCAGCATGGCGCGCACGCGCCCGAATACGGCACCGACCAGCGCGGTATCGCCCCGCTTCAAGGTGCCGGACTGCACCAGAATGGTCGCTACCGGCCCCTTCCCCTTGTCCAGCCTTGCTTCGATCACGATACCTTTGGCAGGTGTTGCCTTCGGTGCCTTCAACTCCAGCACTTCGGCCTGCAACAGCACGCCCTCCAGCAGCGCATCTATGCCTTGGCCGCTCTTCGCCGACACCTCGACAAACATGGTGTCGCCACCCCAATCTTCCGGTACCACGCCTTCCGTGACCAGTTCCTGCCTGACGCGCTCGGCGTTGGCCTCGGGCTTGTCAATCTTGGTGACCGCCACCACGATGGGTACTTTCGCGGCCTTGGCGTGGTGGATCGCTTCGCGTGTTTGCGGCATCACCCCGTCGTCGGCGGCCACTACCAGGATCACGATGTCCGTCACTTTGGCGCCGCGCGCGCGCATCGCGGTAAACGCCTCGTGACCGGGCGTATCGAGGAAGGTGATGGTGCCGCGCGGGGTATCTACATGGTATGCGCCGATATGCTGCGTGATGCCGCCCGCCTCGCCGCTGGCTACGCGAGTGCGGCGGATATAATCCAGCAAAGAAGTTTTGCCGTGGTCCACGTGACCCATCACCGTGACCACCGGGGCGCGCGGTTCGAGCGGCGCGTTCTTGTGCGCATCCTCTTCCACGAGATACGCGCTCGGGTCGTCTACCTTTGCCGGTTTGGCGATATGCCCCATTTCTTCCACCACGATCATCGCTGTTTCCTGATCGAGCATCTGGTTGATGGTCACCATGGTGCCCAGTCCCATCAGGGACTTAATGATCTCGATAGCTTTTATCGACATTTTTTGCGCCAGCTCGGAAACGCTGATCGTCTCCGGCACCATCACCTCGCGCACCACCGGTTCGGTGGGCAACGAGAAAGCGTGCTGCGCGGCATCTTCCTGCTTGACATGCTTATCGTGGTGGCGGGGGCCGCGCGCGTGGCCCGTGGTCCATCCGGTGGACCGGGTATCGGTGCGGCTCGGCGTACGCTTCTTGTGGCCCGCCTCGTTCCATGGGCTATTTTTGTCCGGCGCCGCTTTGGCACCTTTCTTGACCCCCGGTTTTGGCGCTTTGTCACCCGGCTTGGGTGCCGGTTTGTGCAAGGTGCCTTCGGCAATGCTGGGCGTTGCCGCCGGATTTTCCGCAACAGCAGGCTCGGCTGCTTTAGCTTCAGCCTTGGCTGGTGGGGCCGGCTGCTCAACAGGCTCGGCTACGGGTGCCGTCTTGCGCTTGCTGCGCGCTTTTTTGGCCTCGACTTCAGCGGCTTGGCGCATGGCCAGCTCCGCCTGGGTACGCGCTTCCTCGGCTCGATGGGCGAGCTCCTGCTCGTCCAATATCTCGGTGGCCACTTTTTTTACCGCAACCGTTTCCTCTTTCTCTTCCGGTACGGTGACAGGTGCAGGGGCGGGGAGCTCTTCCGGCAAGACAGCAACCGGTGCGATCACGCGCTTTTTGCGCACTTCCACCTGGATGGTGCGCGCCCTGCCCGCGCTATCCGACTTTTTGATTTCTGTAGTTTCGCGGCGGGTCAAGGTGATTTTGCTCTTTGCCTTGCCGGTACCGTGAGCGCTGCGCAGGTGTTCCAGCAGTTGGGCTTTGTCCTGTTCCGAGACAACATCCGACTCTGCCTGTTTGGCCACACCAGACGCTTGCAATTGTTCGAGCAACAGCCCGACAGGCAAACCAAGTTCGCCCGCAAACTGCGCTACATTCATTTTTGCCATCACTACCCCTTAATCAGGCAAACCAGGGAGCGCGCGCTTCCATAATCAGCCGGTTGGCGCGTTCGCTGTCCATGCCTGTGAGCTCGATCAGCTCGTCCGCGTCGAGATCGGCAAGCTGCTCCTGTGTACAGATACCCTTGCCAGCCAAGGTGCGCGCGGTATCTTCATCCATACCTTCAAGTTTGAGCAGATCCTCGATGCCGTGTTCCACCTGCTCTTCATTGGCGATCGCTGCGGTGAGCAGCGCGTTGCGCGCGCGGCTGCGCAGCTCGTTCACCGTCGCCTCGTCGAACCCTTCGATTTCCAGCATCTCGTCCAGCGGCACGTAAGCCACCTCTTCCAGAGTATTAAAGCCTTCCTGCACCAGAATGTCCGCCACTTCCTCGTCCACGTCCAGCTTGGAAATAAACAGGTCGCGCACCTTGGAAAATTCCTGCTCGTTTTTCTGGCTGGACTCCTCCACTGTCATGATGTTGATTTCCCATCCGGTCAGCTCGCTGGCCAAACGTACGTTCTGGCCGTTGCGCCCGATGGCTTGCGCGAGATTTTCCTCTTCGACCACCACGTCCATGCTGTGTTTTTCTTCATCCACCACGATGCTGGTCACGTCGGCCGGGGCCAGCGCATTGATGACGGAGGTGGCCGGGTCTTCCGACCACAAAATAATGTCTATCCGCTCACCCGCCAGCTCGTTGGTTACCGCCTGCACGCGCGAGCCGCGCATGCCGACGCAAGTGCCTATCGGGTCGGTGCGCGCATCGTGCGAGCGCACGGCGATCTTGGCGCGCGCGCCGGGATCGCGCGCCGCGCTGACGATCTCGAGCAAGCCCTCTTCAATTTCCGGCACCTCCAGCTCGAACAGCTTGCGCAGAAACTCAGGTGTAATGCGCGATAGAACGATCTGCGGCCCGCGCAAGGAGCGGTCCACGCGCAGCAAATGGGCGCGCACGCGGTCGCCCACGCGCATGTTTTCCTTGGGGATCATCTGGTCGCGCGGCAGCAGCGCCTCGATCTTGCCAAACTCGATGATGGCGTTGCCGCGCTCGATGCGCTTCACCGTGCCGGACACCAGGTGCTCCTTGCGCTCCATGAAGTCGCTCAGTATCTGCTCGCGTTCGGCGTCGCGGATTTTCTGAAAAATCACCTGCTTGGCCGCCTGCGCGCCGATGCGCCCGAAATCTATGGATTCCAGCGGTTCCCGGATAAATTCTCCCAGCTGGGTTTCCGGGTTGTGCTTTTGTGCCTCAACCAGCTTGATGTGCAGTTCCGGCGTTTCGAATGTTTCATCGTCCATCACTTCCCAGCAGCGGAACGACTCGTACTCGCCCGTGTCGCGGTCTATACTCACGCGCACGTCTGCCTCTTCGACAAAGCGCTTCTTGGTGGCCGATGCCAGTGCGGACTCCAGCGCGCCGAACACGATCTCTTTGTCCACGTTCTTCTCGCGCGCCAAGGCGTCCACCAGCAACAAAACTTCACGATTCATCTCGATCTCCAACCCCGCAAACTGTCGGCCTGCCGCCGCAGCCCGCTATATCAAAAAACCGGCACCAACCGCGCCTTGTCCAAATTGGATAGCTCGATCAGCACCTGACCGCCATCCACCTCCAACCGCAGCACGCCATCGCAAACTTCCCCCAGGATGCCGGTGAAGTTTTTGCGCCCCGCCAGCGGCACGCGCAGCTTGAGCTGCGCCCTCGCGCCGCAAAAACGCACAAAATCTGCTTCCTTCTTGAGCGGCCTGTCCAAGCCCGGTGACGAGACTTCGAGGCGATCATAGTTCACCCCCTCCACCGCAAACAGGCGCATCAACTGGTTGCTGGCCCGCTCGCAATCTTCCAGCGCGATGCCGTCCGGCTGATCTATGAGCACGCGCATCAAGCCCCTGCCGGATATTTCCAGATCAACCAGCTCGTACCCCAAACCCGCCAATGTCGTTTCTACGAGCCTTGCCACGTCCATGATTCGAGCCCACAAATAAAAAACGGGCCGAGGCCCATCAGTACATCCGCCGGAATTATAGCAAACTATACCGGGTAATGTGAAACAAACTCGAGCCGGAATCAGGCAGCCGTTAAACTTTGGCGACAGCACCACCCGCGCATCTTCCTGCCGCGCAGCGGTGGGGGACAGAATGCATGACGCGCGCGCTTTAGTGCTTCCCCATCCATTCCCGCGCCATTGAAAGCGCCAGCTCGATCTGCTCCGGGGTCATCTTATCCTCAAGCGACTTGATGGTTGTTTGCGCGTCTTCATTCCCGGCCAATACCGCCAGGTTGAGCCATTTGCAGGCTTGAACCATATCGGCAGATACACCGTCTCCCTGCTTGTACATCATCCCGATGCTGTACTGCGCTTCGGCGTTTCCGCCCTCGGCGGCCTTGAGGTACCACTGCGCGGCCCCCCTGTCGTCCTGCTCCACGCCCAACCCCTTGCGGTACATCATCCCGAGGCCGTTTTGTGCGGCGGCATTCCCCTGTCTGGCAGCCATGCGATACAGCTCCGCTGCCAGCCTGTAATCCTGAAGGACGACTTCTCCGCGTTCGTACAGCCGCGCGAGGTTGTACTGCGCTTCGACGCTGCCGTGCCGCGCCGCCCGTTCGTACCAGGCTATCGCTTCGCCGTTATTTTGCGCGACACCCATGCCTTCGAGATACATGGCTCCAAGATTGTTCTCGGCATCACCATTCCCTTGTTCCGCCGCCTTGCGGTACCACTCCGCCGCCGCCTTGTAGTCCCGAGCAACACCTCTGCCATGGTGGTACATCGCACCGATGTTGTACTGGGAATCAACCCTGCCCCGCTCCGCCGCCCTGCGGTACCACTCCGCCGCCTTGCGGTCGTCGCGCGCAATGCCGTGGCCCTGCTGGTACAGCACGCCGAGGTTGTGCTGCGCATCCGCATTGCCCTGTTCGGCCGCCTTGCGGTACCACTCCGCCGCCGCCTTGAAATCCTGCGCGACCCCGCTCCCGTTGTGGTACATCACCCCGAGGTTGTTCTGCGCGTCGGCGTTGCCCTGCTCGGCCGCCTTGCGGTACCACTCCGCCGCTATCTCGCGGCTCCCCGCAACACCGTGCGCCTGTTCTAGCAGCATACCGAGGTTGTTCTGCGCGTCCGTGTTACCCTGCTCGGCCGCCTTGCGGTACCACTCCGCCGCCGCCTTGTAGTCTCGCGCAACACCGCGGCCATGGCGATACATGATCCCGAGATTGTTCTGCGCATCCGCGTATTCCTGCTCGGCCGCCTTGCGGTACCACTTCGATGCCTCGCTGTCGTCTTGCGGCACGCCGCGACCCAGGTCGTACATGATCCCGAGGTTGTGCTGTGCCTCGGCATAGCCCTGTTCGGCCGCTTTCCGGTACCACTCCGCCGCCACCTTGTAGTCCTGAAGTACGATCTGGCCCAGGTCGTACATCAGCCCGAGGTTGTGCTGCGCCTCGGCGTGGCCCTGCTCGGCCGCTTTCCGGTACCACTCCGCCGCTTGCTTTTCGTCCTGCGCCACCCCGAGGCCCTGATCGAGCATCACCCCGATATAAAACTGTGCGCGCATGTCGCCGTTGCGCGCGGCCGGGCCGAGCTCTTTCAGTGCAAGCGGGTAATTCCCCCTGCTGTAAGCGCTGGCCCCTTCATCAAAACCCGCCCTGGCTGCCGCACTTGCAAAAAGCAATGCCGCGACCAGCAAACCGCATAACACCTTCATCGTCAATCCCGCCATTCCGCTCGAAATAAACACCCGCACCGCGCGCAGCGCGACGCTTGCCACTGCTGTCACCTGTGCTGGGCCAGCCACTCCTGCACCAGTAACCGCGCCTTTCTGATCTGTTCCGGAGCCATCTTGTCTTCCACCCACTGCCTGCTTCCCGCCGCTATATCCCCGGCCAGGCTGAGCCACTTGTATGCCTGCACCAGATCTTGGGGCAAACCCGCTCCCTTGGCATACATCAGCCCGACGGTGAGTTGCGCTTTCGGAAAACCGTGTCCGGCCGCCTCGAGGTACCATCTCGCGGCCTGCTTGTCGTCCCGCTGGACGCCCCGCCCCTCGCTGTACATTTCCGCGATGGCAAACTGCGCCCGGGTGTCATCCTGCCCGGCCGCCCTGATATACCACGACACCGCCTGCCTTTCGTCTCTTGCTACCCCCTCGCCCTTGTCGTACATGAGCCCGAGCCGGTATTGCGCGGCCGCGTCGCCGTTCAGCGCGAGCTCCCTGAACTCGTCGAACGCATAGAGGAAATTCCCGCCGTTGTATGCGTCAACCGCATCCTGAAAATCCGCTTGCGCACCCGGGCTAACGGCCAGTGCGGCAACAAAAAATGCCCGCCCGAAAAATGGTTTCATCGCCCCACCCATCATTGCCGCCCCCTTTGCTCGTGCGCGCATTTCGCCGGGGAAAACACACCCGCGACACAGATAGCGCTACAGCACTCCGGCATCCACCGCGTAGCGCTCGTAAAACAAGCCGATCTCGTGGGCGCGCAACAATTCAAGCAACTTGTCGGCGGGCCCCGCTTCCAGAACAAACTCGACTTGCACCGGCAGTTCGCCCGCCAGCTCGAAAAAGGTTTCTTCGCGCAAACGGCCGTGGCGGCCAAAACCGGCGATGGCGCGGGATGCCGAACCTCCGGGGGCGCCGAGCCGCCGCGCTTCCTCCAGCAACCATTCGTAGAGCAGCGCTCCGTTGTGCCGCTGTTTTTCGTTGGTATAAAACTTGAGGTGGACGTGCATCTCGCCTCCTATTGGTGCAGCCATTTAAATGTTTGCATGCCCAGCACGGTCATCAGCAACGACCCCAGCAAGTGCGCGGCGATAATGGTCGCACCCCACGCGTATTGCCCGCGCGCGAGCAACGTAACGGTTTCGGCAGAGAAAGTGGAAAAGGTCGTCAGGCCGCCGAGAAAGCCCGTGATGATGAGCAAGCGCCATTCCGGCGACAAGCCGGGATGCTGCATGAAAAGCGCCACCGCCAGACCGACCAGGTAGCCGCCTATCAAATTGGCGAGAAGCGTGCCGAGCGGCAATTCCGGCAAAACCGGGTTAAACCACAAGCCCAGCTCCCAGCGCAGCCACGCGCCCGTCGCCGCCCCCAGACCCACCGCCATAAAAGCATAGAGCGTCATAACTTACGGTTGGCTAGCATCTGCATCAATCAACCGGTTTAGGTTTTACGCCCGTATTGGGCTGCTCGGCAGCCTTCTGGTTTTCCGCCTCCTTAACCTGAATTTCCCCACCGGCTTGCGCTTTCGTATCTGCCGCCGATACCTCAGGCGCCGCTTCAACCTTGGCCGCTCGCTCGCTCACGATCAACCATTTATCACCGACCTTATTCAGCTCCATAACCTTGCGCGTGACGCCCTTGAAATTGTCGGCGCGATAGTCCTGGGTGAGAGACACGTTAGCGCGGCTCTCACCCTGCATTTCCACTTTGACATCCGACAATTTCACATTGATATTTTGTGCCTTACTGATGTGCTCGTTGCGGTGCGATTCCCATGACTCGTGGCTCAAACTGGCGTCAGGCTTGAACCCTTCGATATAGCTGGAATGATACTTGTCCGTGTCGCGCGCTGACCATGCATCCGCCCATACCGTTACCGCATCAATCACCGCCCACTCCGCCCCAGCGGGAACAGCGTGCGGCGTATCGCCGCTCTGCTCGGTTTTAGGCAAAGACTCCGGCTTCGCCATCTTTTCTGCCTTGGCCCTCGCCTTCTCTTCGGCGATTCTCGCTTTCTCTCCCGCCTTGGCGCGCGCCTCTTCCTCGGCCTTCGCCCTGGCTTCGGCTTTTGCCCTCACCTTTTCTTCCGCTATTATCATTTTCTCTTTCGCCCTGGCCAGCGCGTCCGCCTCGGCCCTGGCCTGCGCTGAAGCTTTCGCCCGCTCCTTCTCTTCGGCTATCCTGGCTTTCTCCTCCGCCTTGGCGCGCGCTTCTTCCTCGGCCTTCGCCTTGGCTTCAGCTTTCGCTTTGGCCTTCTCTTCGGCAATTCTCGCGCTCTCTTCCGCCTTGGCGCGCGCGCCCTCCTCGGCCTTCACTTTTGCTTCGGCTGCCGATTTTGCGTCTTCTTCCGCCTTTACCCGCGCGTCAGCTTCTGCCTGTGCTCGCGCTTCAGCTTTGGCTCTCGCCTCTTCTTCTGCCTTGGCTTGCGCTTCGGCCTTCGCCTTCGCTCTCGCCTCCTTTCTCCCGGCGTCCGCCTTCGCCTTTTCTTCAGCCTTGATCTCGGCCTCTGTCTTGGGTGGTTCAGCCGCAACAGCCTCTGCAGCTCCCTCTTTGGTCTCCGCTTCCGTTTGTTCAGAAGCGGAACCGGGCTCCGGTGCTTTTGTTTCAGCCTGCTCTTGAGCCCCGACAACCTTGGTTTCCGCTGCCGCTTTGGTTTCCGCTGCCGCTTTGGCTTTGGCTTCCGCTGCGGCTTTGGCTTCCGCTGCGGCTTTGGCTTCCGCTGCGGCTTTGGCTTCCGCTGCCGCTTTGGCTTCCGCTGCCGCTTTGGCTTCCGCTGCCGCTTTGGCTTCCGCTGCCGCCTTGGCTTCTGCTGCCGCCTTGGCTTCTGCTGCCGCCTTGGCTTCTGCTGCGGATAGCCTTGAGATTTTCCTGCTCCTGCTCGGTCGCCTTGCGGTACCACTCCGCTGCCACCGTATAGCTTTGCGGAACACCTTGCCCCAGCGCATACAGGGTTCCCAGGCTGTGCTTCGCCTCTGCGCTACCGCGCTCTGCGGCCTTGCGGTACCACTCGATCGCCTGCTTATAGTCCTGCGCGACACCCTGCCCCAGTTCAAACATCATCCCCAGGCTGTTTTGCGATTCGGCATATCCCTGGTTGGCGGCCTTGCGGTACCACTCCGCCGCCAGCTTGTAGTTTTGGGCCACGCCCTTGCCCAAATCGTGCATCACCCCGAGATTGTGCTGGGCTTCGGCATACCCCTGATCGGCCGCCTTGCGGTACCAAAGTGCCGCCTTCTTGTAATTTTGCGGCACGCCCTGCCCGAGGTCGTTCATCACACCGAGACTGAACTGCGCGGCCGCGCTGCCCTTATCCGCGAGCGGATTCAGTTCTGATAGTGCGGCGCTGAAATTACCTCCGTGGTATGCATCCAGGCCCTTCTGCAACCTGGCCTGATCAATCGCCCGCGCCTCCTCTGCCGCCTTGGCTTCAGACGCGGCTTTGGCTTCAGCCGCCGCCCTCGCTTCCTCTGTCATTTTGGGTTCTTCAGCAGCCTTGGTTTTTGCCGCCGGTATTGCATCCGTTGCCGGTTTAGCCTCGGTCGTTGGCTTGGCTCCGGTCGCCTGTTTGGCTTCCTCTGCCGTTTTTGCTTCAACCGCAACCTTATTTACGACCGGAAGTTTTATTGCCGGTTTAACCTCTGCACCCGCTATGGCTTGCCCGGCTTGGGCTGCATCGGCAGCCGGTTTTGCCGCTGCGGCTGCAGGTGCGGCAGCTTCCGGTTTGGGCGGCTCTGCCGCATATACGCTCATGCTCGCCAATAAAAAACCGGCAAGCCAGGTTGGCTTACACAGAAAGCTTATTGAAATTTGCGAAGTTCTCATCCCGAATATCCTGATTTCCCATTGTTACCGGCATTTTAAACGACGATGCGCACTTGCGCGAAACCGCCGCCCCTGGTGCGAAAATTGGTGGTCTGCCCCTGGTACAGGCGCGCGGCAACCACCTGTATCTGCCCGCAGTAAACATAACAGCGCACATCAAACTTGAGCGGCACCGGCTCTTCTCCCTCCAGGCACACCGTGCGCTCGCCGGGTGCGGCGAGTTTCTGCGCCACATACCCGCCCTGCAAGATTTCTTCAAACACGCGCCGCGTGAGCTTGTCGCCGCGATAGGCGCCCTTACTGCCAAACCCGGAGGCCGGTTTGAAAAACCATTGCTTGCGCTGTTGCCACCATGGCCCGGCATCCTGCTCCCGCACCGACCGCGTTTCCGGAACACCCGCTTGCAGCGCGGCAATGTCGCTTTCCGCCAAACCCAGTCCGCGCAATAACCCGGCATCGGTCAGCGCCGCAAGGTTGCGCTTGTCGGCATACCGCGCGTAGCAAGCCGGATGGGGCGTCAGCACAATCTGCCCGCTCAAGCTGGCCGAGCGCAACGCAGGGTGCTGCTCCAGCATAAAATCGGTGAGGCGGTTGTAGACCAGATCCACCTTCTGCTCGCGGCAGTATAGGCCGTCCGGTCGCGCTTCAAGTTCCCCGGGATCAGCGATCGGCGCCGCCACGCCGGCGCGCTCGAACATCCGCTGCGCCAGCAGGAATTCCGGATACAAATACTGCGCCTCCGGGTTTTCATCCACGATGGCAACCGTTTGCAGCGGCGCATCGCCGCGCTCCATACGCCATTCGTTCCCGAACATGCCCAGAAACACCTGCTCCAGGTTGTCCAAAGCAACTGCCGTGCCCGGCAAGGGCACATCGCGCTGGCTGCACAGCAACAAGCCGTTCAGGAAGGCTCCTCCGGCATTGGTATTGATTTCTATGAGGTGTGCGCCGCTGTTGTTCAGATGGAAGTCATACCCCATGAACACACCTTTGGCATGATTCCTCTCGTTTACGGGAATATCGGGAGAAAATGTTTGGACGTTGGAGGGCATTGGCGGAAAGCGCCATCCCGGCAGCTTGATCGCGCGCTCCACTGCGGCAATCACGCCGCGCATCTGCTCCAGTTGAGAGGCGGCCACAAACAGCGGGGCGGCGGCAAACAGGTGGGGGCAATGCTCCGTGATGCGCCGAAAAAAAACCTCGCCTTGGCCGAACAACTCCCGCTCCAGCGCGGGGCGATCCGTAGCCATCCGGCAATCGTTGTTCAGCCCTGCGGCAAGTTCAATACTCACAGCGCCTCGAACACCCCTGCCGCCCCCATGCCCGTGCCGATGCACATCGTCACCATACCGTATTTCTGCTTGCGGCGGCGCAGGCCGTGCAGCAGCGTGGCGGTGCGGATCGCCCCGGTCGCGCCCAGCGGGTGGCCCAGCGCGATCGCCCCGCCGAGCGGGTTGACGATGGCCGGATCGAGGCCGACATCCCGGATCACCGCCAGCGACTGCGCGGCAAACGCCTCGTTGAGCTCGATCCAGCCCATGTCATTCAGGCTCAATCCCACCTGTTTCAACACGCGCGGAATTGCCTCCTTCGGGCCGATGCCCATGATTTCCGGCGGCACGCCCGCCACGCTGAAGCCGAGGAATTTGCCGATGGGCGCCAGGTTGTAGCGCTTCAGCGCAGCCTCGGAACACAGCAGCACCGCGCCCGCGCCGTCCGACATCTGTGAGCTGTTGCCCGCCGTGACCGACCCCTTCTGCGCGAACACCGGTTTAAGCCTGGTCAGCGCCTCCAGCGTGGTGTCGGCGCGCGGCCCCTCGTCCTGCCGCGCATCGCGCGCCTTCACCGCCACCTCGCGCGCGCCCGGTCCCGGCATACGCTCCTCGATACGGTACGGCGTGATTTCACCCCGGAATTCGCCGCCGCTGATCGCCGCGACGGCGCGCTGGTGGCTTTGCAGCGCGAAGGCGTCCTGATCTTCCCGCGACACCTTCCAGCGCTCCGCCACCTTTTCTGCCGTCAGCCCCATGCCGAAAGCGATAGCATAGCGTTCGTCGCGCTCGAAGACGACAGGGTTGAACGCCACCTTGTTGCCCATCATCGGCACCATGCTCATGCTCTCGGTGCCCGCCGCGATCATCACCTCCGCCTCACCCAGCCGGATGCGGTTCGCCGCCAGCGCCACCGCCTGCAAGCCGGAAGAACAGAAACGGTTCACCGTCATGCCCGGCACGTTGTCGGGCAATCCCGCCAGCAGCAGCGCGATACGCGCCACGTTGATACCCTGCTCGGCTTCCGGCATCGCGCAGCCCGCGATCACGTCGCCTACCTCCGCCGGGTCGAGCGACGGCACCTGCGCCAGCACGGCCTTCAGCACATGCGCCAGCAGATCGTCGGGCCGGGTGTTGCGGAACATCCCGCGCGGCGC
>VIKH01000050.1:0-41213 GCA_008080515.1 Gallionellaceae bacterium
ACCAGGCGCGGCGTGCCGCCGCTGACGCGGTACAGCGCGCGCACCGCGCTACCGGCGAACAGGGTTTCCCCGGAATAACCCGCCACGCCGAGGCGGTGGCGCAAATAGCGATCCAACTCGCCGCCGCGCAAACCGCGCAGCACGTACTGGAAACTGATGCGCTGGCGCAACTGCCGCACCGAGTCCTGCTTCATGCGCTCGTCCAGTTCAGGCTGTCCGAACAGCACCACTTGCAACAGCTTGCGCTTTTCGGTTTCCAGGTTGGTGAGCAGGCGCAGCACTTCCAGGCTTTCCAGCGGCATCGCCTGCGCTTCGTCCAGACACACGAGAACGCGCTTGCCTGCGCGCGCAAAATCCAGCAGCGCGCGAGTCAGCTCTTTCAGCAACTGGTGTTGATCGAACTCCTTGTCGAGGGTGACGCGAAACTCATCGGCCAGCGCCAGCAGCAAGCTGCGCGGTTCCAAGTACGGGTTGGGAATATAAGCGGTGACAAATTTTCCGGTATTGTGCGCGGTGGCGCTTTCGCTCTGTGTGCCGATGGCGGTGGTCGCAGTTTTTTCGCCCTGGTTGAGGGTGGCGAGAAACTTGCGGCACAGCAGGGTCTTGCCGTTGCCCACTTCACCTACGATCTTGATGAAACCCTCGCCGTTGCGCGCCGCCACCAGCAAGGTATTGAGCGCTTCCTGGTAGCTGGAGCAGGCGAAAAAAAAGCTGGTGTCCGGAGTCAGCCCGAACGGGGCTTCACGCAAGCCGAAGTGTTCTAGATACATGGGATGTTATGCGATATGTTCTCTTGCCGGTTATGGCTTAAAACAACACCCGTCATTACGCCCCCTTTGTCATTTCTCGCCACGCTCGAAGTGGCAGTTGATTTTTTGGCATAAAGTCACGGTCTGACGCCTGAAGAATTGGTCATCCCGCTCACGCGGTCGCGGCTGCGGGTGATGTCGTCCGACCAGTCCTTGTCGCTGTCCACCACGGTGGGTTTCAGCAGAATGACCAGCTCGCGCTTTTCGGTGCGCTTGCTGGTTTGCCCGAATACCTGTTTTGGCAAACCCGGCAAACCGGACTGGTCATCGAACGTCGCCTGGCGCATCAGGCCGCCGATAGCCACGATCTGGCCATCGCGGGCGCGCACGATGCTGTCCGTTTCCGAGATCGAACTCGATGCCAGCGGCAGGCTCAACGTACCACCCACCCCGGTGTTCACCGACTTGGTTACGGTGGAAACCAGGCTGACCGACGGGTGGATGTGCAAAATGATCTCGCTGTTCTCGTCTATGCGCGGCGTCACGTCCAGCGCGATACCGGAAAAGAATGGCTGCAGCGTGACAGTCGGCGTGGAGGTGGTGGCCGTGCCGGTGGTGGTGGTGGTGGAAACGTTGGTCACAAAGAACTCATCCGTGCCCACCTTCAGCACCGCTTTCTGGTTGTTGAGGGTGGCGATGCGCGGGCTGGACAGCACGTGCACATTGCCCTGGGTTTCGAGAAAATCCAGCAGCGCGGCAAAATTGCTGGTCTGGAACGCCAAGCCGAACAGCGAGCCAGCGCCGACCCCGGTGGCAGTCAGGTTGGCGAGGTTGGTGCCGGGGGTGCCGGAAGCAATGGCGGTGGTCATGCCGGAAGGGGTCAACGCGCCCGCGGCAGGCGTGCCGGGAGCCAGGGTAGTGCCGGAGCCGACCTGTCCGACCGACACCCGGCTGTTTGGGCCGCTCTTGAACGCCGCCCAGTTCACGCCGGACTGGAAGCCGTCATTCAATTGCACTTCGACAATTTTCGCTTCCAGAATCACCTGGCGCTCGACGGAAATCTGCGATGCCTTGAGATAAGCCGCCGCGTTCCTCAACTCGTCCGGCATGGCGCGCACCACGATCACGCCGGACATCGGGCTGATGACCACGCTGCGCCCTTTTTCCGTGCCGACAATCGCGTTCAGCGATTGGCTCAACTCGGCCCAGAAATCCGCGCTGGAAGTCATGGTGACCTTGCTGCTGTCAGGTGCGCGGGTTGCAGTAGTTTGCGAGGTGGCGCCGCCGCCGGTCGTTGCGCCCGGGCTGCTGTCCACAACCGAGCCGCCCGATACCCGCAACGACGAGGTTCCGGCGCGTTGGCCGGTGAGGTAGCTGACCTGGAACAGCCGCGTTTGCAGCGAAAGCGGCTGGATATAAATGCGGTTTGCATCCACCTTGTACTCGTAGCCGTACAGCTCGCGGATCGCTTCCAGCGCCTCAAATATGGTGACATCCTTGATGTTGAGCGAAATGCTGCCGGTGACATCCTGGTGTACCAGCATGCTGTAGCGCGTGCCCGATACAATGGCCATGAACACCTGGCTGGCCGGGGTGTTGTTCACGCTGAGGTCGAACTTGGCCTCCAGCGGTCTGCTGTCTGCCTTGGGCAGGCTTATTGCGAGCGGTGGCAGCAGCGCCCGGTTGACCGCGTCGGGTTTGCTTGCTTTGGCGCTGTCCTGCGCGGCGGCATCCATTTCCTGGCGTATGGTTTCCGCAGTGGTGTTTCTCCTGTCGGGCGTAGCGCAGGCCGACAGGGTGGCCAGCACAAACAACCATGCGATCCTTTTCATTTCTTCTCCTTCGGCGCAGCGACTTTATCTGCCTTGCGCGCGGGCGTGGATTTGTCCGCCGCCGAGGCTGCGGGGTTGTTCTTGCGCTCTGGCTCCAACGACTTTTTCTTCAGCCCCACATCCGGGAACAGCGCAAGCGTGCGCCGCCCTTGCGGCCCCTGCAATACTACACTGCTCTCGCTCACTTCGACCAGCTTGGAGTCGCCCAGCCTGCCCCCCAGCTCCACCGTGTGGCCGTTGATGATAGCCGCGCGGCGGGCGGGTGAAATGATGAGCGATTGCAGGCCGCTTTCTTGCGGGGTGCCTGCCTGTGTCGGTGAGGCGCCGAATTCGGCGGGCGGGCGGGTGGGATCGGGCAAAGCCTCGGCGTAACAGAGGGCAGAAACCAGGATGCAGAAAACAGAGGGCAGAATTCTCGTCGCGACTACGTCGCGCAATTTATTGCGATGTGCCGCGCGGCAGCACACGGCGTGCTGCCTCCCGGCTCCTGCCTTTTGCCTCCCGGAGATCAAACCTGCAACCATGTTTTATCCAGGCTCAAGGTATAAATAGTCAAGGTCAATTCCGCCGCCGGATGCTGCACTACGCTCATTTTTGCCATGCCCCAAAACATTTTGGACGGAAGCCGTTCGAGTTCGGTGAGGTAGTTCAATAAATCCGGGTAGCCGCCGCGCACGGTGATCTGCACGCCGTGACGGAATACCTGCCGGTCCATCTGTCCGGGTGCCGCGCCTGCCACATCCGGCTTGACCGTTGTCTCGATCAGTGAAGCAACCGGCAAAGTTTGCAGGCCGACCAGTTGTAATTTGCCGTTTTTGCCGAGCACCTGCCGCAGCAGGTCGGCCATTTTTTCCGGCGCCACCAGCCTGTCACGGCGGCCTTGCAGGTAGGCGTCCCCATCCGCGACCTGCTGTTTTATCTGGTTGAGGCGCAGGCGCAACGGCGAATTCGCGTCGTTTCTCCTGGCTTGCAACAACGCTTCTATCCGCGCCTGAATTTCTTTTGTTTTCTCCTGCTGCCGCACCACGTTGCCGGAAAGTTTTTTCTGCTCCTCCAGCAGTGCGTCAATGAATAGCGCATTGACCAGAGAAACCAGCAAAAACGCGAGGGCCGAAAAAATCAGCACGCGTTCGCGCAGCGACATATCATCAACCTTGCCCGCCAGCTTCCCCCAGTACGGTTTCAGTTTTGTCATCATTTTGCAACCCGCTCGTTTTCTGCCGATTGCAGGGTAAATTCTATGTGGTGTGCAGTCTTGCCGTCTTCCGCCTTGGGTTGGCGCATTTGCAGCGACGCGAAGATTTTCCCGCGCATCACCGTTTCTCCGCCCAACCTCTGGATATAGGCCGGCAGCAGTTCCGGGGAAAGCACTGCCCCGCTCATGCCGATCTGGGCACCATCCTCGGCGATATTGAACCCGGTCAGCCACAACCCACTGATCGCCTGGCGCGCGAACGCCCGCATGTATTCCGAATAGCCCGCAGTGTTGCCTATCGCCCCGCCCTTCAGGGTTTCGATCAGCGCGCGTTGTGCCGCCGCCCGCGCTTCCTCTTTCTTCAGCTCCTCCTCCAGCGACAGGCTGGCCTGCTGCGGCGAGAACTCTGCGGCATAGCGCGCCAGTTTGAGCTGTTCGGCAGTATGGCGATTACCGGCTTCTTCGGATTGCTTGGCCAGCAGCCCGACCTGGTAAGCCGCGTAGACGTAAAACAGCGCCGAACCTGCGGCGATCAGGAGCAGCGCCTGCAACATGGCGTTTGCGGAAAAATATTTTTTCCGTTTCAGGAATACGGGGTTGTACAGGTTGATCTGCTGGCTCACGGCACCCGCCTTTCGAGCCGTAACGCGGCTCCCAGAGCTGGTAGCACATGCGCGGCAAAGCCGCTGTCCGCCAGTTCCGGTGCGGCGCTGATATCCAGCACCCTGGCGAGATCAATCTGCTCTACCGCGAGGTCAAGGCTGGACGCAAACTGTTGCATCCAGCTCCACTCGCTCCAGATATTGCTGGCGCAGGGTTTCGTTGCTGTCCTGCAATTGCCCCTCGGTTATATCGAGATGGCGCGCCAGATACAGTTCGCCGCCGCAGGTGACAGTGAGCAACCCGCCGTTGTCGTTGAAGGACAGCAGCGCCAGCCCGCGCTCGTCCTCTTCAAACAGGATGGCAACGTTGCGTTGCGCCATTTCCGGGATGTCTATTACCTGGAGGTTGATCTTCGCTTTCTCGAACAGCGCGATGCGTTTTTTTATCGTTTCGCTGGGTGCCGCAATGGCGTACAGGGATTGCGGGCGTTCCGCACCACTTTTCTTGCTTGGCGGAATTTGCAGGACATCTACGGTGGCGTCATCTATGTGGTAGTTCAACATATCCTTGATGCGCCAGCGCACGGCTGCCTTGAGTTCGTCCACCGGTACGCTGGGCGCCTCCACCAGCAGCATCTGGTACTCGCCGGGATCAAGCAGCGTAATGAACTGGAAACCGGCAATATGCGCATCCTTGCGCAGTTTTTCCAGCGCGGCAGATGTCACGTTTTCCATGGGATGAAAAACACACACCATCACTTGCGGTTTGCTTTTGTTGTATTTCACCTGCGCGAAAAACACGCCTTTGCTGCTCGGGCAGACGGCGAACCATCCCACGCGCTGGCGGGTGCGGCTAAACAGGTCGGATAGCGAGGGCAGGTTCATGAGCGTTCTGAATAAGTGACGTGAAAATATGCTATTAACTAATTGTTGTCAATTGATATTTGCTGATCATGGCTTGTCGTTTCAATGACTTGGGTGGGGTTAGTAGTTCTCTCGCAAATAGATAAACTCGTTGCTGCCTTTATACACGCCGAAGGTGGCGCGGGCGGCAGGGTCGTTGTTGTAATTGGTGCCCGGTGGCCACAAGCCTTGCAAGTGAGGCAGGTTTGCGGAAGAAACCGCAGCGCAAGCTGCATCCGTGACCAGATCCACGCACACGTCCACCGAAACTTTTGCCGGGGTGGCGGGCTTGGTCAGGATCAACGCCCCTGCGCCGGACGAAAGCGTGATGCCCGCAGCCACGCCGACCCCTGCGGGCGGAGCGGCGAGCTGGATGTTGTTCGCGGCCAGGGTGGTGCAGTTGTCGGCGGTATTGGTCACGAACGCCGCGCCGTTCCAGTATTGCGCCTGAACCGGAACCGGCAGGTTGAGCAGTTCCGAGCCGTGCGCGCTGGCCAGCTTGAGCCGTCCGAAGTGCATCCCTTTGCCACCGCCGAAAGCGATGCCGTTTCCCGCGCTTGCCGCGCCAAATGATGCGGTACCCGCAAAGGCCACGCCATCCGTATCCACCACGTTGAGCGCCAGCGCGACATCCGCATCGAACGGTGCTGTCGGCGCCGTGATGCTGCGGGTAAATTGCAGCCCGGTGCCCGCCCCGAAGGTCAGCGCGCCCACCCCGTTGGTGAAGGTTCCGATGGCCGGGTCGGATGCGGCTGGCGGTAGCCCGCTGCCGTCGAGCGAGGGCGTGTTACCCCCTCCCAGCGCATCGAAGCGGGCATATCTCCCCGCCGTGGTGTCGTAGGGTGCCTGGGCGAGACTGGCGTTGGTGAGTTTCATGTACACCCCGGCGTAGTTGAGCGTGGTGGCATTGGTCAGGCCGTTGGCGGTGCCCTGCCGGGCTACCACCGTAATTTCCGGAGCCGTGGTGTAGGTAAACACCTGGCCGACATAACCGAACGTGCCGCACGCCGCGCCGAAAGACGGGGTGTTGTAGCCGACATTGAAATTGTCCGGGATGAAACGCCCGAAGCCGCTGCTGCCGATGACCAGAGGAACGGCGGTGCTGCCGAACCTGCACCCGTATCGCCCTCCAACAAGCGCATTGGAGAAATCCGCCGTGCAGTCGCCTGGCTGATCCACGCTGGTGAAAGTATCGTCGAACACGGCGTTGGCGTTCAGCCCAAAATTGCCTGCCTCGCTGTAGAAAAACGTGTTGCCCGTTGCCGTGCCGGTCGCCGCCGGGGCGGCAGAGAAAACCCCGCCAAGAGCGCCCTGATTTGGCGTTCCCGTCACCATGCCAGCGGTGTTGTCAATGGCGGGGGTGCCGTTGTAGCCCACAATCGAGGCGGCGGTGAGGTTGAAGCCAGCGCCGGTCTTGATGGCGGGCGCACCGCTGGTGCCGGTGTTGCCCGCATTGGTCGAAGAGACGGTAAACCCTGATGGGCGGATGGAAAAATTGTCGGTGGAACACGAAGTCACCGTGGGTGCTGCGACGGGGAAGCGAACCCGCACCCGCACGTCTTTCCAGGCGTTGGCCACCGCCGCAAAACTGACGGTCGAGCGCCCTCCGGTGATGGTCGGGTTCGGTGTCACGGTCTGGATCAGCGTGGAAGTCGTCGGACAGTTCTGCGCGTCCAACGGTACACCCGCCGCCTGGTTGCCCAGCAGTTCCACCAGCACCGTGTTGGTGAAGGTGTTCAGTTGCGCGCCACCGCTGATGGCGACCACGTCCAGGCCAAACGCCACTCCGGCGCGCTCGGTGTAGATTCTGCCGGTGATGGCACCTGCTGCGGTGCCGGTCTCAAAAATGTTGAAGCTGCCGGGCGTCACCACTGCCGAAACCGGCTCGCCGATGGCGAAGTCGCCAAAAGTGGCGGCAGTCAGCCCATTGACCTGTTTGCACAATTTCGCGGGCGGCGGCGACGGTGGTACCGGCGGCGTGGCGGTGCAGGTCGCGTTCAGGGTCGTGGCGCTCCAGGTTGCCCCGTTCCAGCGCTGGACGATAAAGTTTGCCGGAACGGCACCGGTATCGAAATCCACCGGCGAGCCGTTGATAAAATTGAAGGTGGCGGAGAAGCCCGCCGCCGGTAGCCCGACCGGCGGTGCCGGGCCGTTGGTCAGCGTCCAATAGCGGTTGACGCTTTTCGCCGGATCAATGCCGGAAGAGGCAATCGAGGCGTGGTCTGAACCCGTCGTGCTGGCGGTGATGTTGCCCGCCGTCGTCCCCGCCACAAATGTCGCTACAACCGGAGTGTAGTTGGCTCCGCTGCCGATTTCAAAGGTGCAGGTGGATGCGCCGGCAGGGATGCGCTTCCGGAGATTTCCCACGACATGCCCGGTTGAAATGGCCGAACGGAACACGCTGGTGGCGCAGTTTGAGGGGGTGATAACGGAGTTGGCATTGGTGACGATGTTGCCATTGTTGAATATCAGCATATTGCTTACGGTGATGCTGTTGGCAAGCGAGAGCCCGGCATTATTGGAAACCTGTATCCGGTAGAAGGTGGTGGCGCCGGTCAGCGTTTGCAGTGCGATTCCGTTGAAATTGATCGAGCCGGTAGAGGGGGTATATGTCCCGCTGTTGGTGAAATTCCCCCCGATATTGTGGCCGTAAACTCCGTTGTTGAAAGCCGTGCCCGCACCAAGGGTGAAATTGCCGGTGGTGCGGATCGCGTCGGCGGCGGTGGCCGATGCCGTTCCCGCCATCGTGAAATTGCCGCCGACAAGCAGCGACGTCATGGCCGGCGGCGGCATGGTTTTGACGCCGCTGCCGGATAGCGTGAGGTGGAAATATCTGCCCGAGGAAGCCGCCTTGACGGTCTGCGCCGCACCGGTGTAGTTCACGGTGTTGCCCGCCGCCGAAGCGTTGAGCGTGCCGGTGGCAAGCAGGGACGCGCTCACGTTGAGCGTCGAGTTGGCGGCGTTGGTCCAGACGGAACCCGCCGCGCTATTGCCCGTTACGGTTCCTACCGCCACGCTGCCGTTGTTGGTCAATGTCGCGGTCGCGTTGTAATACCGGAACGTTGAGGTGGCCGCATTGACTGCTCCCGTTCCGCCGATAACGGTGCTGTTGGCATAAAGCCGGAGGAAAGTGGTCGTGGCGGTCGGCACCGCCGAGTTGATCGTGCCGTTGATGGTCAACACCGAAGCCAGCGCATTGGCCCCTCCCGCTGTCCTTCCGGTGTAAATACGCGAATTACCGACGAAACTGAGCGCCGCACCTGCTGCGATGTTCGGAGCCGCTCCGGAGGTATAGAGCCGCGAGTCAACGAACGAGCCTGCGCCGGAAATAACGGAAGCCGGGCCGGTGACATTCATTCTTCCGCCGCCAGAAATCGTGCCGTTATCGGTGAGGTTGCCGGAAATGGTCAACGTAAATCCGGCACCGGCCAGTGTGCCGCCCGCATTGATCGTCAGATTGGTCACGGGGATCGAACCCACCAGCGTGACCGTGTGCGGAGATACGATGATGGCCGTATCGGTCGCCCCCGGGATGGTAACAACCGGAACCCCGGCACACGACCAGGTTGCGGGCAATGCCCAACTGCCCGACGCGATGCTGGTGCAGGTGGCCGCCAGCGCTGCCGGGCTGCAAAACAGGGCGGCGATTACCGCAATAATCGGCCGGGTGATGCGCATTATCCTGCCCACGCTGTTTTCATCTCCGATCTATTGCGCGATGGTCGCCTGCATCTGGCGCTCGACGAAGTCCGCGCTTCCCGCCGCGCCGCGCGTCGCCGTGGAGGTGAGGCGGTACACCCACAGCGTCGCCGCCGACTCGACCGCAGAAGTCGCGCTGCAACTGACGCTGACCGGGAAATCGGCCAGCGTGCCGCCCAGCGCGGGCAGCACCTGCGATGCCGGCCCCGCCTGGCAAGCGGAGGCAAAGCCCACACCGGAATTCTGCACGACCTGGTACGCGCCCCATTCTATCCCCGCGCGCGACGCCTGGTATGCGCGTGCGCCCAGTTCGTCCAGCAACACGCTTTGCTGTTGCGCGGTGAAAAACGTCATCATCGTCGCGCCCAAACCGGCCAGTACGACCAATAGAAAAATGGCCGTGACCAGGCTGAATCCTTGCTGGAATCTCCGTATCGTCATGGTCGGCTACGGCACATTGCTGACATGCGTGGCATTGTACAGGGACACGCTCTCGCCGCCCGAGGTAACGGTCAGAAGCATGGTGACCAGCCCGGCGCGCTGCGTCACCACATTGGCGTTGTAAGCAAAGCTGCAAGCGCTGATTCTGCTTGCCAGCAGGGCGTTGTTTCCCCCTGCAGGCACGGTGGGTGTGGCGGGGGGCGCGGCAATGGCAAAGCCCCAATAGCGGGTCAGATTGCCGGTCGCCGTATCGCAGAGGTAGCGCACCTGCTCGTTCACTACATGGAAACGTTGCGAGGGCGATTCGAACGGCAGCGCGGAGGTAGATAGCAGCCGCACCACCGTTCTGGGCCCGGTTCCGCCAGTGGCGACATCGTAAGCGCGGCGCACATCGGTTGGTGCAGCATATCCGGAATAGGCGTTAGCTCCGGCAGCGCCCAGGTTGTAGACCACCACTTGATCGCCCGCCTGAAAATTTACTGCCGGGCCAGTGATCTCAAAACAAGTATCCGCTGCCGCGAAATCCAGACTGTCTCCCGCTGCCCCGCAACCCCCTGCCCCCGTTCCGCTGGCCCGGTAACGCCCGCCGCCGGAAGTGGAGAGAAAATCCAGCGCAACCTGTGTGCCCGCATTGGTTACCACCACGCTGTTCGGCAGCGCCAGGCGCAAATCGCGCGTCACGCGGCGCAGCGTGGTATCCGCGATGTCGGCCATCTCCGCGCGGCGCGCGCTGTCCACGTAGCCCTGCACCGGCGCGCGGATGAACAGGGCAACCACGCCGGCGATGAGGCCGGTGAGCACGATTACCGCGATCATCTCGATCAGGGTGAAGCCACCCGGATGAGAAGGAGGGAGAGAGCGGGTGGAAGGGCGTCGCATCATGGCAACACCCTCGGCGCATAACGGGTGCGGTAGCCGTCCAGCACCACCTGGGTGTTGCCGGGGCCGGTCACGGCGACGGTGATGCGCAACGCGGCCCCGTCATCGGCGGCACCCAGCAGGGCGGTGCCCGCGCGCGCGATGCCCACGCTGGCAGAGTAGCCGTTCAGCCCGGTAACGTCTGTGCCGGTTATGTCCGCAATCGTGGGCATGCTGTAGTTGCCGTAATCCGCCACGTTGTCGAATGGCGCTGTGGCGTGGCCGCGAGCTTCGGCAGCAGGCGTGGGTGAAGTCAGCGCCGCGCCTCCCTTGTTCTGGTCGTTTACGCCGCCAGCTCCGCCCGTGCAGTCCGCTGCGCTGACCGCGCTTGCCGCATTTAAGTCATCCGGGTCGCAAAACGTGAACGGCATCAGCTCGACTTCCTCCAGCAGCGATTCGGCGATTGCCAGCGCCTGCTTCCTGACCAGCGGGTCGGCGCTGCTCGCGGTAACGCGGTTCATCACCAGCAGTACGCCCGCCAGCGCGACGCTGATGATGACGATAAACATGATAAGTTCGATCAGGCTGACGCCGCGCTGGGGCCAGGCATGGCGGCTCACCAGAATTTTTTTGCTTTTCGCCAAAATTATTTTTCCATTGCAGCAACAGGCGCCAGCGAAGACATCAGGTTTTGCACCCTTGCTCCGCCTTGCTTTGCCAGCGCGGGATTCTGCTTCCACATCTGAATGAAGAACTCACGCATCTGCTCGGACTGCGCCAACCGGGCAAGCATTATTTCTTCCGGGATTACAGTCAGTGCCGGTGCGGTTGTTTCAGTCATTCGGATCCTCCCCGCGTCGGATCTTTTCCAGCGCCTCTATGTCGAGGCGGTCTTTCGCCCGGTTCGCAACGCGCTTCATGGCTATCAGGTCTTCAATGGAAGCGATCCATACTTTCCGGCCATACAATTCTCCAGCCACCGCATTGACCATGAGTTGCTCGAACGATACTTCCGGGCGCACCAGAACGTCCACCACGCCACCGCCGGTTTGCGGCTCCCTCAAGGCAAACGCCAGCATCCCTTTTTCCCGGTGCCATTGCTCGATTTGTCCGGCGTTTCGCAGGGAATCAATCGGCACTGGAATGGAAGGAACCAGCCCGTATTGTTTTGCCACCGCGATAAACCGTGCCAGGTTCCCGTCATTCATTGCGAGCACCAGATCAACATCAAAAGTGGAACGCATAAATCCATGCAGTTGCACTGCCAATCCGCCGACCAGCACGCATTGCACCTGCCCTTCAGACAAAGACTGAAGCAGTTCGGCGATCTTCATGAACGGAAGTCCTTGTCAGTGCACATAACCGGTCTCTGCTTCAACGGCAATGGTGGTGGCATATCCGCTTACCGTGATGTTTTGCGGGGGGCTCGCCCTGCCCAGTGCATCAAAATTGAACGGTGTCGGTGTGGCCGCAAACGAAGAGGTGCTGCTGGAAATCTGGTAGGGTGCCGTTCCGGTCGGGCCGACAAGGTTGGTGCCGCAGGCGGGGGTCGCGCCGGTGGTCAGTGTGACGCTGTTTGCGGTAAACGCGACGCACACGAAACGGCGCTGGGCGACAGCCGCTTTCTGCGCGTAGCGCAGGGTGGAAATTACCTGGTCATAGAAACTGCGGCTGTCGAAGCCCCCACGCTCAAAGAAGCGCGGCATGGCTATCGCCGCGATCACCCCGAGGATGACCGTGATGGTGACCAACTCGACCAAGGTAAAGCCGGAATGATGAAATTTGCGGTCAGGCTCTCGGGTCATCTTTGTAAACCCATCTGGCGCATAGGCCGTGCGGCAACCGACACGACCACACCCGCACAAAGAAAAACAGGGGAGACGCATCTCCCCCGTTTGGTGTTGCATGGCGGGTAAGCAGGCTCAACCGGTGCGGTCAGCTCGCTCGCCGTGCTTAACCCGGGTTGGATACCGATACCACAGCGGAGGCACTGGTCGCGGTCTGGCTCAACGTGCAGCTCGCCGTGGCACCGGACCCGATCCCGAGCGTATTCATGGTATAGCCTGTCGGCATACCCTGGGGGTCGAGCAAATTGCCCGCCTGGTCGCAGTTGGTGATAGATACTCCGCTGGCACTATTCAGCATCCTGGTTGCCTTGTTGATGACGTTGGCGCTGTTGATGCCGCCCGCCACACCCTGCAAGGCGGCGGCTTCGGCTTCGGCTCTCATGTTGGTAAACCTCGGCATTGCCGTCGCCGCCAGGATGCCGAGAATCACGATCACTACAATCAGCTCGATCAGGGTAAAGCCTTTTTGTTGCTTCATTATTTACTCCTCCTTGAAAAGTTGTGTCCAGTGCCGTGTCATGCGTCAAACTTTAGCAGCGCAACCTGCCAACCCGCAGGTAACGCGAGCATTCTTAATCATCCCGCCGGATTTTGCAATTTTTTTAAAGCCAGCGGTACGGCTCGGCAGGCTCGAACAGCACCCCGCTCAAGTCTTTGAGTTTCTTTTCGGCTGCCTCCTGGGCCGGTTCGCGCATCAGGTTAACCCGGTAGCGTATCCATTTCTGGCCGCTCTGGCCGGGGACAAAGTATTCGCTGCGGTCAACCACATAAACCAGTTCGCGCGCCTTCAGGTCGAACATCCAGTTTCCCGGCGCGACCGAACGCGGCGTGGGATCGTAGAATTCTCCGGAATAATTACCCGGTTTTTTCGCCAGCCAGCTCATCGGGTTGTCTGCCGCCAGCGCCAGAATTTCGTCTTCCGTCCCGCGCACCATCAAGCGCCCATACTGCAAAACCAAAGCGGTTTGTATCGCGCCCGCCACTTCAACCATCGCGGTTTTTTCAGCCTGCTCCTGATAAAACCACACACGGTTGAGCAACGCTCCGGCAAGAATCGAAAGAATGGCGATCACTACGATCAGTTCGACGAGCGTGAACCCGCATTCGGAAGACCGGGGGCTGAAAATAGAAGGCGGTTTTTTGTCCGCGCTTCGCGCGGGCAATTGGCAAGCTGCGCCAACGACGCGACAAGCTTCGGTCTTCTGTCCTCTGCCCTTTGTCATCTGACGTTCATCTATGCAGCGCCGCCTTGCCCAGATCCCAGATCGGCAGGAAGATGCCCAGCGCCAGGATCAGCACCAGAACGCCCAGCGCCACGATCATGATCGGCTCGATCTGCTGGCTGAGGGTTTTGACTTCGTATTCCACTTCGCGCTCGTACATGCCGGCGATCTCGAACATCAGGCCGTCCATATCGCCGGTTTCCTCGCCCACCGCGATCATCTGCAATACCGTGGGATTGAACACCCCCGTCGCCATGGCGGTGCGCAGGATGCTTTCGCCGCGCTCTACACCGTCGCGCATCTGCTCGATACGCGAGCGCACAAACTCGTTGTCCACCACCATGCCGACCACGTTCAGCCCCTGCACGATGGGGATGCCGCTCTTGAAGGCCAGCGCCAGGCTGCGCGCAAACCGCGCCAGCGTCGCCTTGAGAATGATTTTCCCGGCGATGGGGATGCTGAATTTGAATTTGTCCCACTTGTACTTGCCGTCCGCCGTCGCGGTGTAGGCGCGGAAGCCGACCACCGCCCCGGCGACCAGCGCCAGCAGCAGCGGCCAGGAATGCAGCATGAAATCGGAGAAGCCGATGAGCGCCCGCGTCAATAAGGGCAATTCGGTGTGAAAGCCCGCGAACACCTTGACGAAAGCGGGGATGCATGGCGACCACAACAAACGTCGGGTAGCGCAGCGCACCCCGGATGCTTTCTTTCATCTGCTTCTCGAACTCGAGATGGAGGTACAGGCGCATGAAAGTTTCATCGAGCATGCCGGTCATTTCGCCGACCTGCACCATGCTGACGTAAAACGGCGAAAACACTTTGGGGTGTCGCCGCATCGCCGTGCTGAGCTCGCGCCCGCTATCCAGGCTTTCGCGCAGATCCTGCAACATCGCGGCGAAAGCGGGGTTCTGCGCCGACTCCTGCAAGCCTGCCAGGGAGCGCATGATGGGCACGCCGGCCTTGAGCAGCGTGTACATCTGGCGGCTGAACAGCATCAGATCCAGCGGGTCAATCCGTTTTTCCCGCAAGGCGCGCCACAACAAGCCTTTGTTGGCGCCGTCGCCGGCACGCGAGGCGCGCGCGAGGGCAATCTCGGTGGGGGTGATGCCGGTGCGCAGCAACTGGTCGGCGACGGCGACGGAATCGGAGCCATCCAGCGTACCCTGCACCAGATCGCCTTTTGCGCTCCTTCCCCTGTAGGCGAAAACTGCCATCTCAAAATTTCCTGTCAGTCTTCAACCTGACTGCTGATCCGCATCACTTCCGCCACCGTGGTATGCCCCTGGCACATTTGCTCCAGCGCGCGATCCAGCAGTGTTTTGCCCTTCATCGCCTCGCGCGCGGCTTGCAGAAAATGCGTGGAATCGTGGTGGGCGGCGGCCTCCGCCAGCGGCAGGGTCATCTCCAACATTTCGTACACGCCCATCCGCCCGCTGTAACCGGTGCCGTTGCAGTGTGAACAGCCGCGCCCGTGCAGCAGCGCGCCCCATTTGTCGCGCCCGACGCCCTCGTGCTCCAGCCACTCGGTTTCCTGCGGCGTAGGTTGGTGCGGCTCGCTGCAGCTCTCGCACACGCGCCGCAGCAGGCGCTGTGCCAGCACCACCTGCACCGAGGAAGCCACCAGATATTTCGGGATGCCCATGTCCACCAGGCGGAACAGGGTGCCGGCGGCGTCCCGCGTGTGCAGGGTGGAAAACACCAAGTGCCCGGTCATCGCCGCGCGCAGGCCGATCTGCGCGGTTTCCGCGTCGCGCATCTCGCCCACCAGGATCACGTCCGGATCCTGGCGCAACGCCGAGCGCAGCACGCGCGAAAAAGTCAGCTCGATTTTCTCGTTCACCTGCACCTGGTTGATGCCGTGCAAGCGGTATTCCACCGGGTCTTCCACGGTGATGATTTTCTGGTCTATGGTGTTGATTTCGGCCAGCCCCGCATACAGCGTGGTGGTTTTGCCGCTGCCGGTCGGGCCGGTGACCAGCACCATGCCGCTGCTGCGGCTGATGATTTCGCGGAAGCGTTCCCGCATGTCCGGCGGCATGCCCAGCTTGTCCAGCGTCAGAAAACTGCCACCCTGGTTGAGCAGGCGCATCACCACCGATTCGCCGTGCTGCGTGGGCATGGTGGAAATACGCACATCCACCACCTGGTCGCGCACCTTCACGTTGAAGCGGCCATCCTGCGGCAAACGCTTCTCGGAAATATCCAGCCCGGACATCAGCTTCAGCCGCAGCGCCAGCGAAGGGGCAATTTTGCGGTCCGTTTCGGTCTGCAAATGCAGCGCGCCGTCAATGCGGAAACGGATTTGCAGGCGGGCTTCCTGCGGCTCGATGTGGATGTCGGAAGCGTGGGCCTGCGTGGCGTCGCTGAATACGGTCTGCAACAGCTTCACTATCGGGGCCTCTTCCAGGCCCACCGTGTCGCCCAGCGCGCCGAAATCAACGGTGTCGCCCAGGTCTTCGGAGAGCTCGCGCGCCAGTCCGGTGATTTCCTCGGTGCGGCGGTAAACGCGGTCTATGGTTTCCAGCAACTGCCCCTCGGTGACCACCGCCAGGCTGATGTCGCGCTTGAGGAGGCGGCCGAGCTCGTCGTAAGCGAACAGATCGGTCGGGTCGGCCATGCCGACCAGCAAGGCGCCGTTGCGTTCTTCCAGCACCAGCGAGCGCAGGCGTCGCGCCTGGTTTTCAGGCAGGCGGCGCGCGACGTCAAGGCTGGTGTTATAGTATTTGAGCTTGATGTGTGGAATGTCGAGTTGCCTGCCCAGCGCATCGGAAATCTGGTCTTCGGTCACGAAGGCGTTGTCCACCAGCACCCGCCCCAGCTTGCGCCCGCTGCGTTTCTGTTCATCGAGCGCGAACGCGAGCTGCTCCTGCGACAGGAGCTTTTGTTGAACCAGCAGATCACCGAGACGAACTTTTTCCGGACGCGCCATAATATCTCCCCGAATTCAGATAGCAGCCCGCTCGTTATTGTTTGTCCGCGCCGGGTGCAGGCGGCAAGGTAGCCTGTTTTCGTACCGCTGACAAGCTCCAGCCATGCTCAAACCATGTTCCATGTGATTCTTTACCAGCCTGAGATTCCGCCCAACACCGGCAACGTCATCCGCCTGTGCGCCAACACCGGGGCGCAGTTGCACCTGATCCGCCCGCTCGGCTTCGATCTGGACGATAAACAGTTGCGCCGCGCCGGGCTGGATTATCACGAATACGCCTATGTGCGGGCACACGACAGCCTGGAGGCCTGCCTGCAAACGCTGCCGGGCGCACGCCTGCTCGCCTTTACCACCAAGGGCGCACAGCCTTACCACGAGGTAAGTTACCGGGCCGGTGATGCCTTGCTGTTCGGGCCGGAGAGCCGGGGTTTGCCGCCGGAGATACTGGATTCATTGCCGCCGGAGCGGCGTCTGCGCCTGCCGATGCTGCCGCACAGCCGCAGCCTGAATTTATCCAACACCGTGGCGGTGGCGGTGTTTGAGGCGTGGCGGCAGTGCGGGTTTGGGGGCGCGGCGTGAGAAGGGAAGCCTGACGAGTCCGCAGCGCGAACTATTGACCCGGCATGTAAACAGTATCAGTTTCGTCATTCCGGGCTTGACCCGGAATCCAGCGATAACAAACATCCGCGTCGTTGAACTGCTTGGGCGGCTCGGCAAAAAGGGTGCTCTATGCGGCAAAAGGGTTGATTACAACCAGGCACAGCAATGTGCTGGCCGCTTTGCATATCTTCGGTCAAGAGTTCTGACGCTCCCGAACGTTCGGCGGCAGCAATAATCATCCCGTCCCAAAATGATGTTTGCCATGCATCTGCAATTTCCGATGCGCGGATAATCATTTCGCCGTCGGCTCCGGTTTTGACCCACGGCAAATAGGTTCGCACAACTTCGCGGGCCACTGCGGCCGGTAACGGCTGCGGGATTTTTTTCGTGACATTGACGAAAAACTCCTGTAACACCTGTACGCTCAAACAGCCGCTCTTCTGGTTCCAGAGGTCTGTCAATATCCGTTTTGCCTTGTCGTGTTTGACCCCGGCATCCCGGTCATGCGCGTAAATCAGAATGTTGGTGTCAACGAAGCGAAGCGCGGTCATGGAGCGTCTCCCGGCTTTTTATGCCAAGCCCGCCAAGCGGCCACGATTGTTCGAGCATCGCCAGCGCAATCTGTTTGGAATGCTCGTAGCGGCGGGTTTTTCCAATCTTCTCGCACAATTCTCCGGCCAGCATAGCGCTGACGCTGATGCCTTGTTGAGCGGCAAAAACGCGCGCAGCCGAGAGTATCTCCCGGTCAAGCGCAAGTGTTATGTTCTGTTTCATGGGCTGCACCCAGTCAAAATAAACGCACGTATATTACGTGCTAACAGGGTTGTTTGCCAGTTATTCCGCGACAGTTATTCCGATTCCAGTTCAGGGCTAATTTGTTCCTCAAATAATTACCTGATTAGCCACAAAGTTCAGCAGGCTCATCTATTGAGCCTGTCGGTGTAGATAATAAGCGCATTCCAACAAAAGGAGATGCGCGATGGGTATCAACAAGATTCAGTTTCAAAAAGGGTTGTCGATGGCGGAGTTCATGGAACGTTATGGGACGGAGGAGAAGTGCCAGGCCGCGCTCGTGGGCTCGCGCTGGCCGTCCGGGTTTGTCTGTCCGGAGTGTGGCGGGGAGCGGCATAGCACCTTTGAGCGCAAAGGGTTGCGGTACTGGCAATGTACTGCGTGCCGGGAGCAGACCACCGCGATCTGCGGCACGATTTTTCAAGCGACCAAGCTGCCGCTGACACGCTGGTTTCTGGCGATGCACCTGCTGAGCCAATCGAAGAACAGCGTTTCGGCGCTGGAACTCAAGCGCCACTTGGGCGTGCGCTACAAAACCGCCTGGCTGATGAAGCATAAGCTGATGCAGGTCATGAGTGTGCGTGAGGGGTCGCGCCAACTCGATGGGCGCGTCGAGATCGACGACGCCTATCTGGGCGGCGAGTTGCCCGGCGGCAAGAGCGGGCGGGGCTCGGGAAACAAGGTGCCCTTCATTGCCGCCGTGCAGACTACCGAAACCGGCCACCCGCTGTTCGCTTGCCTGACCAGGCTGGAATTCACCAAAGGCGCGATGGCCGAGTGGGCGAAGAAGTCGCTGTCCGCTCGGGCGCACGTTGTTTCCGATGGCTTGTGGTGTTTCAGGGCCGTCACGGCGTCGGGCGCGAGCCATGACCGCACCGTCACGGGCGGAGGCGCCGCCAGCGCGAAGCTGGGGAAATTTCGCGCGGTCAACACCCTCTTGAGCAATTTGAAGACCGCGTTTTCCGGTACCTACCATGCGTTCAATTTTTCCAAGTACGCCCATCGCTACCTCGCCGAAATCCAATATCGATTTAACCGCCGCTTCGACTTGTCGGTCATTCTGCGCCGCCTGCTTCGAGCATCCGCCGTTACTTCGCCATATCCAGAGCGCCTTATTCGCGCGGCTGAACATTGTGGCTAATCAGGAATAATTATGTTTAAAATCAATAAACGTAGGGTGGGCACGTTTTTGTGCCCACGCGGTCACCAATCCGCGTGGGCAGACGATAAAGCTGTCTGCCCACCCTACGATTATTTTGAGAACAAATTTACCCTGGATTCCAGCTTGAAAGTAAGACAGGCACGATTGCCGCGCCACCCAAGCTAAAGGTGTGTACTTGTACTTCAGTACAATTGACATCCCCCCCCCGTGCACACAATAAACCGCACAATCTGGCAGATCGGGTAAGACCCGTGCCGGGTTGGTCAAAATTTTCATTCAACTACAAAGGGAGGAATCATGCGATCCATTGTTACCGCGCTCACCGCGCTCGCTCTGGGCATTGCCTGCAACACCGCTTCCGCCGCATACACCATCACCGACCTCGGCTCTTTGGGCGGGTGGGAAACCCACGCTTTGGGCCTCAATGATTCCGGGCAAGTGGTGGGTTGGTCCCGGAATGGTACAGGCACACAGCGCGCCTTTATTTACAGCAACGGCGTCATGACGGATCTCGGCTTGCCGGGAGGAATGAGCGGCTATGCAAGAAATATCAACAATGCCGGGCAGGTAGTGGGAGATAACTGGTCTACAAGCCGTGGTTATCTTTACAGCAACGGCGTCATGTCAGAGATCGGGACACTGGGTGGGCCGCATAGTAATGCTTGGGGCATCAACGATGCCGGGCAGGTGGCGGGTGGGGTTTTTACGGCAGGAAACCCAGATGTCCGTGCATATATCTACAGCGGTGGCGTTATGAATGTTCTCGGCACCCTGGGTGGCTCATACAGTCAAGCCACAGCTATCAACAATGCCGGGCAGGTGGTTGGGGATTCTAGAACGACGGGAAATGCTGCGATGCAAGCTTTCCTCTACAGCAACGGCGTCATGACGAACCTTGGCACGCTGGGTGGGGCGAATAGTACAGCGCTGAGCATGAATGATGCCGGGCAGGCGGCGGGGGTGGCTAACACGGCTGGAGGTGAACAGCATGCCTTTCTCTACAGCAACGGTGTCATGACGGACCTTGGCACACAGGGCGGGTCATATAGCAACGCTTGGGGCATCAATAATGCCGGGCTAGTGGTGGGAGAAACGGGTAGCCATGGTATTGATTTTGGTATGCCCGATCACCACAAGCACGCTTTCATTTACAGCGGCGGCGCTATGATCGACCTCAACAGCCTGATTGATGCGGGGTCGGGGTGGTATCTGTACCGGGCGGCTGACATCAACAACAACGGGCAAATCTCTGGCACGGGCATGTACAACGGCCAGTACCGCGCCTTCCTGCTGACGCCTGACGCTCCGCCGCCGCCTGTGCCAGAACCCGAAACCTACGCCATGCTGCTGGCCGGGCTGGGGTTGATGGGTGTTGTCGGGCGGCACAGAAAAGGGATGGGCGGGCAAACGGCGTAGCCCTTTCGCTCAATGATGGTTATACTACAAAAACTACGTTTGTAGTATAACCACATGAACGATCTCTACCGCGATTTATCCCCCGGCGCGCAGGCCGCATATGCGGAGTTGTTCGATGTCGCGCGCGCGCACGACCTGCATCGCTCGGTTTCCGATCTGAACGGCAGTTTTGCATCCAAGGAGGTCAAGAGGCGTAAATACTGGTATTTCCAGTTCCGCGATATTGGCGGCGGGGTTCGCCAGATTTATGCCGGGCCGGATAGCGAAGGTTTGCGGGCGCTGGTCGCCAAGACGGGCAGCAAGCCCGCACGGGGTGTCACGCCGCTGGCGAAAGCCGCAATTGCGCTGGGGTGCGCGCGCGTTGTTCCGGCGCACTTCAGGATTATTCGCAGGCTTTCCGAATACGGGTTTTTCAGCGCGGGCGGGGTATTGGTGGGAACGCACGCATTTCTGGCCATGGGCAATATGCTGGGCGTGTCGTGGTGTGACAGCACCGGGACGCAGGATGTGGATTTCGCGCACCCCGGAAAGAACATCTCGATCGCGTTGCCATCCACCATCAAAATAGACGTTCACGCGGCGATCGAATCGCTTGCGCTGGGGTTGCTGCCGATCACCTCATTTGCGGGCAATGCGGGGGCGACCTACATCAACCCGTCGCGCCCGGACTTGCGGGTGGATTTCCTGACCATGCGGCATCGTGGCGGGGATGCGCCAGTAGTCGTGCCCAATTTGAACATAGCGCTGCAACCGTTGAAATTCATGGAATTTTCAATGGAGCATCCGGTGCAGATGGCGATCGTTTGCGATGAGGGCGCGTTCACGGTAAACGCCCCGATTCCGTCCCGTTATGCCTTGCACAAGCTGGTGGTCTGGGGCGAGCGCAACAAGGCTTTTCGCACCAAGGCAAACAAGGACTTGAGGCAGGCGGCGGCGCTGATTTCCTACTTTGCGCACCATCAACCGGAAGATCTTGTGCAGGCATGGCAAGACATGGTTACGCGCGGCAGGGGTTGGAAAAAGCGCGTGCGCGAAGGGGTGCGGGCGCTTGCCCTGGCTTATCCGGACCGACCGGAATTCGTCAGTCTTGCAGCAGAAACTGGGTAGCGGGCCATGCGGCATGCGGATTTGAGGGTGCCTGCTAAAACTCCGAATTCGGCGCGCGGCTGAGCAGCGCTTCCACCGCGCTTGCTGCCGGGATTTGCTCATACAGTACGCGGTAGACCGCCGCGCTGATCGGCATGTCCACTCCCAGCCGCTGCGCGAGACGGTAAACCTCGCGCACCGTGGTGACGCCCTCCGCGACATGGCCGAGCTGTTGCAGAATGTCCGGCAGAGCTTGCCCTCGTGCCAGCAACCTGCCGACGGTGCGGTTGCGCGACAAGTCGCCGGTGCAGGTGAGGATCAGGTCGCCCGCCCCGGATAGCCCGCCCAGCGTTTCCGCGCTGCCGCCCAACCGCAGCCCCAGCCGGGTCATCTCGGCCAGGCCGCGGGTGATCAGCGCCGCGCGCGCGTTGTGGCCGAAACCCAGCCCATCAGAAATGCCGGCGGCGATGGCCAGCACATTTTTGACCGCGCCACCCACTTCGACGCCGACCACGTCGGTGCAGGAATAAATGCGCAGGCGCGCGTGGTGCAGCGACTGCGCCATCTGCCTGGCGAACCCGCCGTCGCCGGACGCCAGAGTCAGCGCGGTGGGCAAGCTGCGGGCCACTTCCATGGCAAAGCTCGGCCCGGACAGCACGCCGCGGGAAAACGAATCCGGCAGGGCTTCCGCCGCCACCTGATGCGGCAGTTGCGCGGTGTCCGTCTCAAACCCCTTGCATACCCAGATCACGGGGATCGGCGCGGGCCGTTGCGCGACCTGCCGCAGAATGATGCGCAACGCGGAGGTGGGAACGGCAACCAGCGCCAGCCCGGCATCGGCCAACGCGGCGTCCATATCGGCGGAAAATTGCAGCTCCGGCGGCAGCGCCGCATCCGGCAGGAAGCGCCGGTTGCTGCGCGTGGCAAACATTTCTTCGGCTTGCGCCACCTCGTTGGTCCACAGGGTGACGCGGTGACGTGCCGACAGATTGATGGCCAGCGCGGTACCCCATGCACCCGCACCGAGGATGGCAATGTTCATGGTGTCGAAAGTAAACCGGTCAGAAAATGACACTTCGCCACGGATGAACACGGATGTTCGCGAATTACCATCATGGGCTGTATCGGCAAGTATGTTTTGCTGAAAATAGGCGGATATTTATAGCCACTATTTTTAGCGGTGTAAATCCGTGTTCGTCTGTGGCCAAGTCAGTTTAGCCGCCCCACGCCTCGGATGTCCTGATATAGCCCGCCACTCCATCCTGATGGCGCACTTTGAGCCAGCCGGCACCGGTATTTTCCAGCCATTCCAGTGCCACCTGCTTATTTGTCTGAACGAGCGCGGGGGCCTGCTCGTCCGGCGACTGGCGGATTGCGGAAATACCGGCTGTTACCACCACAAAACGCCTGTTGCTCAAGGCGCGTTTTTCTATCCACGCCATCACGCCGGCACTATCGCGCACCTTGCTCCAGCCCTCCAGTTTGACCACCTGCTCCAGCGGCAGGTGGCGGCTGGCGACAAATAGCTTCTTCGCCTTGAGCGAGGGCGCATCGTACAGGATGGTCGGCCCATCTGCGACCGACACATAATCTGCGGCACAAGCGGGGCCGTTTGCCGCAAGAAGTGCGGCTGACAGAAACAAAGCGGCCCGGATATCCATCAATGCCTGGTTGGCGTTGCCTGCTGCTGCCTCTGCTGCTGGTACAGCGCCTCAAAATTGATCGGGTTGAGATACACCGGCGCAAACCCGGCGCGCACCGACATATCCGACACCAGCTCCCGCACATAAGGGTAGAGAATGTTGGGGCAGGCCATCGCCAGTATCGGCTCCATTTCTTCCTGCGACAGGTTGCGCACCTGAAAAATGCCGGCCTGTTTGACCTCGATCAGGAACATCACCTGATCCTTTCCGGACAAGGTGGCGGTCACCGTAACGGTGACGGTGACATCGAACACGCCCTCCTCTATGGGGGTGGCCTGGCTGTGCAACTGGAGATCAATCTGCGGGGTCTCGCGTTCCAGGAATATGCCCGGCGCATGAGGTATTTCCAACGACACGTCTTTCACATACACCTTCTGGATGTTGAACTGGGGTTGTTGGGTGGGTGTCGCAGCTTCGCTCATTATCTTGTCCTCGGTTAATTAGTCGCCCAACAGCCGCACCAGTTCGCCGCTCCGGTCCAGTGCGGCCAAGTCGTCGTAGCCGCCAACGTGGCGTGCGCCGATATAGATTTGCGGTACGGTGCGCCTGCCTGTTTTCTCCGTCATTTCGGCGCGCAGCTCCGGTTGCAGGTCAACGCGGATTTTTTCGATTTCCTTCACGCCCCTGGCACGCAACAAGCTCTCTGCCCGCACGCAATACGGACAGATCTCGGTGCAATACATCAGAACCTTCATTTCTCCAGCGGCAAGCCGGACTTGGTCCAGGCAGTCATGCCCCCGTTGAGCAGGTAAACCTGGCCAAAACCCTGCTTGCCCAGCAGCGCGCATGCCGAGTTTGAGCGGTTGCTGGTGCGGCATACAGCCACGACCGGCTGGTCGCGGTGGCGCTCCAGTTCGCCGGCGCGCTCCTTGAGCTTGCCGAGCGGTATGTTCCTGGAACCCAGGATATGCCCGTTCTTGAATTCATCCGGCTCGCGCACGTCCAGCACCAGCGCGCTCTTGTGGTTGATCAGCTGCAACGCCTCGGAGCAGCTCACTTCTTTGATGCCACGCAGACGGTTGCCGAAGTGCGCCCAGAAAAACATGGCACCACTCAAGATCGCCACCAGAATCAGCCCGACGTTATCCTGCAAGTATTGCATGTTGCCGTTCCTCGTTTTTTTGAAGCGCGAATTCTAGCAGAGCCGCGAAGCGAGCGGGATCGTTCCTTGCCAGCTCGCGCAACTTTTCCAGCGCAGACGGAAAATCTGCCGGGTAAGACCATATCGCGCGCTCCATTTGCAGCTTGGCCGCATCCGGCTCGCCGGAAAGTGCCAGCAGGTATGCCTCGCGATATGCCGCCGAGCTGATCGGCACGAAGCGCATCACGTTCCGGTTCAGCTCGCGCTTTTGCCCGAGAAGGTCGGGGCCCGCATCCATCATGCCGCTTATCAGCATTTCGGCGTAAGGGCGCAACAGGAACTGGCTGTAAATTTCTCCGATGCCCTCGCGCAAGCGCCGGGGATAACTTTCGTCCGCAGCAGAGGCCGGTCGCATCGCCATCAGGCTTTCCAGGTTGCGGTAACCGGGCAGCATCTGGGCCAGGGACAACATCCCCAGCAGCAGCATGGCGGCCACCGACAAACGCCCGACGCCGCGCAGCTCCAGGCGGTAGGCCGTATTGTCCAGCGCACCCAGCAGAAATGCCGCCACGCCCAGAAAATAGGCGTACCACAAGGGGTATTCCAGCAGGCTGTGGATCGCCAGTACGGCGAGCAGGGCAAACCCCCACCAGTGGTAGAGGTCGCGCTCTGCGGCGCGGGCTTGCCGGAACCACAGCGCCAGCGAACCTGACAGGGCGAGTAACCCGGCCAGCCCGGTTTCTGCGGCAAGCTGAAGCACTAAATTATGCGCGTTGTTATACAGGCCGGTGATGTAGGTGGCGCGCAGTTCCGGGCCAAGCTGGAAGTGCTGCCAGGCAAACTGGCCAAAACCGGCGCCCAGCAGCGGGGACTCGGTGAAGATCATCCACGCTTCCCGCCACAGGTAGAGGCGGATGCTGTTGCCGGTGCCCCCCTCGGCCAGGCGCTGGACAGTGCTGGTGCCGGCGGAGAACAAGGGCAGTTGCACCAGCGCGTTCATCAGCGCAAAACCGAGCAACAGCAACAGGCAGTATCGCAGCAGCGACAGGCCCGGCTGGCCCATCTGCAAGGAATTGGCCGACGCGCTCCCGACGGCCCTTCCTTCGCCCCTCCTCCACAGCAAGGCCAGCACGGCCATGCACGACAAATACAGCCAGGCGCTGCGTGAGCCGCTCAAGGACAGCACAAACAGCAACGGCATCGCCAGCAGCAGCGTCTGCCAGGCGCGCAGACGGCGGGTCTCAAACAGCAACCCGAGAGAAATCAGGCCCAGAGTGACATAGTCGGCAAAATGGTTGGGCTGTGCCAGGTTGCCGTATACGGCGGCAGAAATTTTGACTGTTACCACCGGATCAAGCGGGGTATGCCAGCGGAAATGCTGCAATACCCCGGACAGCGCGCTCAACTCGGCCCCCAGCAGCAGGAAAACGGCCAGCGTCAATGCCAGTGCGGGCAAACCGATTTCCTCGCGCAACCGCCGACCGAGCATGATCAGCAGCGCCACCCACAAAAAATACAGGGCAAGCAGCAGAACCTGGTCGAAGTAAGGCACTTTATCCAGCAACCACTGCGCCAGGGCTATCATCATCAGCCCGATGGGCAGCAGAACGATGCGCGGGATTTCCGGCTGCTGCCAGAAACGCCGCGCCAGCAGCAAGGGCATGGCGCACAGGCCGAGTATGGCCGCGCCCCATTCCTGGTAGAACGTGGTGAGCGGGTAAGCGTGGCGGTAATACAGGAAAGGCAGAAGCCACATCAGCCCGACGAAGGCCAGGCTGATATGGGCGGAGCGCGATGGAGCGGGTTTGCTGAACATACGAATGGGGTGCGAGTATAAAGGCCGTCAGGCATATTGTCTTTATCAGGCAACTTGGCTAGGGTGACAAGATTCAACGGTTAGCCGTGCGGTGAGGGGTATGAGGACAAAGAGCCTGGAAAGTGGCGATGTTGCAATGCAAGACCTGACCCCATCGCTTGCCATCGCTTGGACCCCCTCGCTTGGATTTTGTCATTCCGGCGAAGGCCGGAATCCAGTATTTTCAATAGCCTGGACACCGGCTTATGGGTGCGCCCACCCCGGCCTGCTGCGTTTTTCAGCAACTGCCGCGCACACCGAACTTCTTCAGTATGCTGTCGAGCGGGCAGAAGTTGGTGAAGCCGCTCTGGAACAGGTTCAGGCCGACGAAGGCGGTGAGGAGAAAGAAGTACCGGCTGACGAAAAGCGGGCTGCCTTCCACGGCCAGCAGCAGGGACAGCAGGATGAAGGTCCCGGCGACAATATGTACGATGCGGTCTGCGTTCATGGTGTTACTCCTTTGGGGTTGAAAATTCCTTCAGATTTTTTGTACAGCGTGGCGTAATACAGCACCGGGATCACCACCAGCGTCAGCGCGGTGGATACCGTGATACCAAAAATCAGCGCGATGGCCAGCCCGTTGAAAATCGGATCATCCAGGATGAACAGCGCCCCCAGCATGGCCGCCAGGCCGGTCAGCAGGATCGGCTTGGCGCGCGCCGCCGCCGCCGCGATCACGGCCTGCTCCAGCGCGATGCCATCACGCAGTTGCAGGTTGATGAAGTCCACCAGCAGGATGGAGTTGCGCACGATGATGCCGGCCAGCGCGATCATGCCGATCATCGAAGTGGCGGTAAACTGGCTGCCCAGCAGCGCGTGGCCGGGCATCACACCGATGAGGGTGAGCGGGATCGGCGCCATGATGATCAGCGGCACCAGATAGCTCTTGAACTGCGCCACCACCAGCAGGTAGATCAACACCAACCCGACGGCATAGGCGATGCCCATGTCGCGGAAAGTCTCGAACGTCACCTGCCATTCCCCGTCCCACTTCAGCGCGTAGCCCGCGTAGGGGTTGGATGGCTGCTTGAAGAAATAAGGCTCCAGCTTGCCGCCTTGCTCCAGCGCCATGCCGGCAGTCTGCGCGTTGATGCCGAACATGCCGTACAGCGGGCTGTCCAGCTCGCCCGCCATATCGCCGAACACGTACACCACCGGCAGCAAATCCTTGCGGTAGATCGGATAATCGCGCTCCACCTGTACCGGTTTCACCACTTCTGACAGCGGCACCAGCACCCCGGAACTGCTGCGCACCTTGAGCTTGAGCACATCGGCGATGTTACTGCGCTGCTCGGGCGGCAAGCCGAGGCGCAGCGGCGGTGCATATTTTGCCGCCGCATCGTGCAGCGAAGTCACATCCTGCCCCGACAAAGCGACATGGATTGCGTCCACGATGTCGTGCGGCGCCACCCCGAGCAGCGCCGCCTTGTTTTGCAGGACATGCAATACCAGCTTGGGCGCGGCTTCGGTCACGCTGTCGTCCACCGCCACGATATCCGCAGTCTTGCCGAACTGTTCGCGCACCTGCCGCGCCACCTTGCGCGCGCCCTCGTAGTCCGGCCCGTACACTTCGGCCACGATCGGCGACATCACCGGCGGGCCGGGCGGCACTTCCACGATCTTAACGTTGGCGCCCCATTTTTTTGCGATGACCTCAATCGGCCCGCGCACGCTGCCAGCAATTTCGTGGCTGCTGCGCTGGCGCTCATGCTTGTCTTGCAAGTTGACCTGGAGGTCGCCTTGTTCGGCGGCGCTGCGCAGGTAATATTGGCGCACCAGGCCGTTGAAGTTGATCGGCGAGGCGGTGCCGGCATAGCCCTGATAGTCGCTCACTTCCGGGACCGTGGCCAGATACGCCCCGATTTCGCGCAACACCGCAGCGGTCTGCTCCAGCGCCGTGCCACTGGGCATATCCACCACCACCTGGAATTCCGACTTGTTGTCGAACGGCAGCATTTTCAGCACCACCGCTTTCATTCCACCCAGCGCCACCGCGAAAAATAGCCCGGCAACAATGCCGAGCCACAGCTTCCGACGCGCGGGCTTGCCGAGTTCGCGGTTGAGAAACGGCGCCAGAAGCGGGCCGAAGAAGCGCGCCGCTGCTGCGCCACCGCCATGCTCCGCCGTCGCGCCACCCTTTGCGGCAAAGCGCAACGCCAACCACGGCGTAATGACAAAAGCCACCGCCAGCGAGATCAGCATGCCCATGCTGGCGTTGATCGGAATCGGGCTCATGTACGGCCCCATCAGCCCGCTGACAAAAGCCATCGGCAGCAAGGCGGCGATCACCGTGAAGGTGGCGAGGATGGTCGGGCCGCCCACTTCGTCCACCGCTTCAGGGATAATTTCGGGTAATGGGCGATGCGGTGACAACCCGCGATGGCGGTGTACGTTCTCCACTACGACAATGGCGTCATCCACCAGGATGCCGATGGAGAAAATCAGCGCGAACAGCGACACGCGGTTCAGCGTGAAGCCCCACGCCCAGGAAGCGAACAGCGTCGCCGCCAGAGTAAGCAGCACCGCTATGCCGACGATGAACGCCTCGCGCCGCCCCATCGCCATCCACACCAGCGCCACCACCGCGACGGTGGCGAAAATCAGTTTCTGGATCAGCTTCTTTGCCTTGTCGTTGGCTGTTTCGCCATAATTCCGCGTGGCGGTGACCTGAACGTCCGAGGGGATCACGCTGCCCTTCAGCTCTTCCACGCGCTGCAACAACCGGTCGGCGACCTCCACAGCGTTCTCGCCGGGTTTTTTGGTCACCGCCACGGTGACGGCGGTGAATTCGCCGCGCGGCTTGATACCCTTGCCGGATGCGGCCGCACCGGTGCCAAACCAGGCATAGCTGGAAGGCTGGTCGGCGCCATCCAGGATCTCCGCCACATCGTGCATGAACACCGCTCGGCCTTCGCTGGCGCCGATCACCAGTTCGCCCACCTCGCTGGCATCGCTCAAAAAATTTCCGGTCTGCACCAGTATTTCGCGGTTGTTCTGCACCAGGCTGCCCGCGCTTTGCGATACGTTGGCGGCTTGCAGTGCAGCGCGCACCTCCTGCACCGAAAGCCGGTAGGCGTTCAACTTTTCCGGGTTGAGCAATACGCGCACCACTCTGGGGGTGGCGCCCAGCGTCGCCACCTCGCGCGTGCCGCCGACGCGCTTCAGTTCGGCCTCGATGGCGTGCGCCACCTGGGTCAGCGCCAGGCCGCTGGCGAGCGGGTCTTCGCGCCACAAGGTGAACGCCACCACCGGCACGTCGTCTATGCCCTTGGCCTTGATGATCGGCTGCGCCACCCCGAGGGTGGGGGGCAGCCAGTCAACATTGGAATGGACAACATCGTACAGCTTGACCAGCGAGGGGATGTGTTCTTCGCCCACCTTGAACTGCACGGTGAGAATCGCCATGTCTGGCCGCGATACCGAGTACACGTGATCCACCCCGGAAATCTGCGACAGCACCTGCTCGGCGGGAACCGCTACGGTGCGCTCCACATCCCGTGCCGACGCGCCGGGATAGGCGATCAGCACGTTCGCCATGGTGACGTTGATCTGCGGCTCTTCCTCGCGCGGCGTGACCAGCACCGCGAACAGGCCGAGCAGCACCGCCACCAGCGCCAGCAGCGGCGTCATCTGCGAATGCAGGAAGTAGCGCGCGATGCGCCCGGAAATTCCCATATTATTTTCTCAGTAAAAAAACCGCAGCGAGCCAGGCTTGTCTGCCTGGTTGCGGCTTCTTGCGATGGTATTACTTCAGTTTTTCGATGCCCATCATTTTGAGCAGGCTCTTCTCATAGAACGGGTCTGAAGAACCTTTCTTTATCTTGCGGATAAAGTATTTTTCAAACGCCACCTTCGCCAGATGCACCCACTTGCCCTCCGAGAACCAGTTCACGTTGCGCGGCGGGATCTGCGGCATCGCCACAAACGCGATCCCGCTATCGCCGAAATCCGCCAGGCAAACCGCATTCCAGGTCGCATTGCTGTCAGGCGGATTGCCGTTCAGTTCGGCCTGGATGTTATGCGCCGTTGCCGTCACCATGGATTCAATCATGTAGCCGGTCTTCGGGGTGCCGCATGGAACCGGTGTCACTTCCACCGGCGGGATGGCCACGCACACGCCGACCGCATAAATGTTCTTGTATTTCGGGTTGCGCTGATGCTCATCCACAATGATGAAGCCGCGCGGATTGGTCAGGCCTTCGATGCCGAACACCGCATCTATGCCCTTGAAAGCGGGCAACATCATGCTGTAGGCAAACGGCAGCTCGTGTTTCTTCTTTTCGTTGCCTGTTTCATCAACTTCCGTGACATGCATCTTGCCCGGCTCGACCTTGGTGACCTTGGCATTGCAAATCCACTTGATGTGCCGGTCGCGCATCGCCGATTCGAGCATGCCCTTGGAGTCGCCCACGCCACCCAATCCAAGATGGCCGATATAAGGCTCGGAGGTGACGAAGGTCATCGGCACCTTGTTGCGGATCTTGCGGCGGCGCAAATCGGTTTCCATGATGAACGCATATTCATATGCCGGCCCGAAGCAGGATGCGCCTTGCACCGCGCCCACCACGATTGGGCCGGGGTTCTTTGTGAAATGCTCCCATTCGCCATGCGATTTCATGGCGTGATCCACATGGCAAACCGAATGGGTGTGCCCTCCGTGCGGACCCAGTCCTTCGATTTCATCGAAAGCCAGCTTGGGGCCGGTGGCGATTACCAGGAAATCGTAGCTCACCGACTGTCCGTCATTCAGTTCGAGACGATTCTCCTCCGGGTGTACCCGTTTTACGCCGGAGGAGATGAAACCGATGCCCTTGCGCTCAAGATAGGAGCGAACCGGGAACTCGATGTCTTTGCGGTCGCGCCATTTCACGCCTACCCATGGGTTGGAAGGCACAAAGTGGAAGTTCTCGCTGTTCGAGATCACTGTCACCTTGTCGCCCTTGCGGATTTTTTCCTGCATTTCGTAGGCCATCGGCATTCCGCCGATGCCCGCCCCCATGATGACAATGTGCGCCATATTGCTACCCCCCGTAAGTTGAAGAACCGCTACTTCTGTTTTGCACCTGACATCCCGGCCTTGACCGGTTCCAGCGCCACTTTTTCGCCGGGGTTCAGCCCGGCCAGGATTTCGACTTCATCCTGTCCGGTTGCTTCGCCCAGGCGCACCTGGCGCAGTTTTACCGCGCCCTTGTCATCCACCACATACACCGCCACCACCTCGCTGCGGCGCAGCACCGCCCCAGACGGGATCAGCAGCTTGTTCGCCTTGCCGGTCACGAACTGGACGCGCACGAACATGCCGGGATAAATACCGGCCTCGTTGGCGGGTAATTGCACGCGCACCTGGGTGCTGTGCGTGCGCGCATCGGCTGCCGGGCTCACCGTTGCTGTCGTGGCGGCGATCATGCGGCCGGACGATGCGATTTTTACCGTGGCTTCCGGGCGGGCACCGATATCGGCCAGCTTGTGCTGTGGCACGTGGACGATGACGCGCATTTGCGATGGATCGAAACCGGTCATCAGCGGCTTGCCGACCGTGACCATTTCGCCCACTTCCACGTGGCGCGCCGCCACTACCCCGCCATAAGGTGCAATTACAGCGGTGTAGGCCTGCGCCAGCGCCGATTGGCCGGCGCCCGCTTCACTGGCCGCCGCCTGCGCCTGCGCCACCCGGTAGTCTGCCTCTGCCTTGTCCAGCGCGGCCTGGCTGATGAATTTTTGCGCGTACAACTGGCGCGCCCGCTCGTACTCGGATTTTGCGTTCTGCGCGGCGGCCTGAGCCTGCATCACCTGCGCCCGGCTGCCGGCCATGGCTTGTGCCGCCTCGCGCTCGTCTATGCGTAAAATGACCTGACCCTTTCTGACCGTATCGCCGGCATCGAACAGGATTTATTTCCTTTACCCGCCCGGCAATCTGCGCCGACACCGTGGATTGGCGCGCCGCTTCCACCACGCCATCCGCGCTCCAGGTCAGCGCCACCTCGCGGTATTGAGCCACAGTGGTGGCAAGCGGTTCTGCCGCCCGCGCGGCGGGCGCGAGGGCGGTGCAGGCCAAACCGAAAACCAGCAGGGATAATGCGCGTAGCGTCATGGTTGTCACCGGAATGATGAATCTGAATATTAGGATATTCTAATATGCAGTAAAAAGCAACCGGCTGGCTGCTGTTACGTTTCATGCGGGTAATGGCATCTATACCCTATAGCCTGTGGCAAGGCCAGTCCTTTGCTGCTAAATTGCGAAATTATCAGGGATCAATATCAACAGGTTAAATATGGCCCGCATCGTTGCTCCGCAAAAATCCGGCGTTCCGAGATGCCGTTAAGCTGGGATGAAATCCGCAGCCGCGCCCACGAATTTTCCAGGCACTGGGAAGGCGAAAGCTCGGAGCGCGCCGAGGCGCAGAGCTTCTGGAACGAATTTTTCTCGGTGTTCGGCATCGAGCGCAAGCGCGTCGCCGTGTTTGAAAAGCAGGTGTCCATCGCGCGTGCCGGGCACAAGCTCAAGCAAGGCCGCATAGACGCATTCTGGAAAGGCGTGCTGCTGATCGAGCACAAGAGCCTGGGGCAGGATTTGAGCCGCGCTTTCGCGCAGGCCGCAGACTATTTTGACGGCCTGCCCGAGCGCGACCTGCCGCGTTACATACTGGTCTCCGACTTTGCGAACTTCCGCCTGTACGATCTGGAAGACAACACCGAGACCGAATTCCGCCTCGCCGACCTGCACAAGCGCATCAAGCATTTCGCCTTCATCGCCGGCTACCGCACGCAAACCATCGCGCCGCAGAACCCGGTCAACATCAAGGCCGCCGAGCGCATGGGAAAACTGCACGATGCGCTCAAGGCGGCGGGCTACGGGGGCCACCCGCTCGAAGTGCTGCTGGTGCGGCTGCTGTTCTGCCTGTTCGCCGAAGACACCGGCATCTTCCAGCCCGCCAGCGCGTTTCGCGCCTGGGTTGAGGAACGCACCGCGCCCGACGGCACCGACCTCGGCGCGCAACTGGCGCTGCTGTTCCAGGTGCTCAACACGCCGGAAGATCACCGTCCCAGGACGCTGGACGAACAGATCGCCGCCTTTCCCTACGTCAACGGCAAGCTGTTCGAGGAGGCGCTGCCCATCGCCGCCTTCGATCTCACCATGCGCGAGGCGCTGCTCGATTGCTGTGCGCTGGACTGGAGCGCCATCTCGCCCGCTATCTTTGGCGCACTGTTCCAGAGCATCATGGATGCCAGGGCGCGGCGCAACCTCGGCGCGCACTACACCAGCGAAGAGAACATCCTCAAGCTGATCGGGCCGCTGTTCCTCGATGATCTGCGTGAGGAATTCAAGCGGGTGAAAGGCAACAGGAACAGGCTGTTCGAGTTTCACAAGAAATTGCGCTCGCTGACTTTCTTCGACCCCGCCTGCGGCTGCGGCAACTTCCTGGTGATCGCCTACCGCGAACTGCGCAAACTGGAGCTGGACGTGCTGCGCGCCGTGCATGAAGGCCCCGGCTCGCGCTTCCTCGACATCCACCAGCAAATCAGCGTGGACGTGGACCAGTTCTTCGGCATCGAGATCGAAGAGTTTCCGGCGCAGATCGCGCAGGTCGCGCTGTGGCTGATGGACCACCAGATGAACGTGCGCGTGTCGGAAGAATTCGGCATGTACTTCGCGCGCATCCCGCTCAAGACCTCGCCCCACATCGTCCACGGCAACGCGCTCGCGCTGGACTGGAACACCGTGCTGCCGGCGGAACAGGCGAGCTACGTATTCGGCAACCCGCCGTTCGTCGGCGCGAAATTCATGGACGATGCCCAGCGCGAGGACGTGCNNCGGCCTGCTCGATTTCGTCGCAGCGTGGTATGTGAAAGCGGCGCGGTATATGCGACGACTCCCCTCGCCCGCAGGCGGGAGAGGGGCGGGGGGTGAGGGTTTATATATTCCGCACCCCCCGCAAAAGTTGCCTGACGACCTGAAAACATACGCACGTGAAATGCGCAAAGGACAAACTGACGCTGAGCAGGTCATCTGGCATCTGTTGCGCGGGCGGCAAATCGCTGAAGCAAAATTCCGTCGCCAGCATCCTGTCGGGCGCTACATTCTCGATTTCTATTGCGACGAGCACAAGCTTGCGGTTGAGCTTGACGGTGGTCAGCATGGCGAGCAAGCGGATTATGACCAAGTTCGCACGGACTTTCTGGACGCCCGGGGTATCCGGGTGCTGCGCTTCTGGAACAACCAGATATTGCAAGAAACAGAAGCTGTGATGGAAGCGATTTGGCAAGCCCTGCAACCCTCACCCCAACCCGCCAGCGGGCGAGGGAGTAGTCGTTCCCTTCCCCCGCAGGCGGGGGAAGGGCTAGGGATGAGGGCCGCCTTTGTCTCCACCAACAGCATCACCCAGGGCGAACAGGTGGGAGCCTTGTGGGGCTGGCTGCTGGCGCAGGGCGTCCGCATCCACTTCGCGCACCGCACCTTCCAGTGGAGCAACGAGGCGCGCGGCATGGCGGCGGTGCATTGCGTCATCATCGGCTTTTATCTCCCCTCGCGCCTCTCACCCTGCCCTCTCCCCACTTGTGGGGAGAGGGTGCCCGGCAGGGCGGGTGAGGGGCAGGAAGGCGAGCCGAAAAAGACCATTTACGAATACGAGGATATACGCGGCGAGCCGCATGCCGTCGCCGCGAAAAACATCAACCCCTATCTGGTGGACGCGCCGGATGTGGTGCTGACCAACCGCCAGCACCCGATCTGCGCCGTACCCGAAATCGGTATCGGCAACAAGCCGATAGATGGCGGCCATTACCTGTTTACACCGGAAGAGAAGGCCGAGTTTCTCAAGCGAGAACCCAAGGCGGAAAAATGGTTCCGCCGCTGGATCGGCGCGGACGAGTTCATCAACGGCCACGAGCGCTGGTGTTTGTGGCTGGGCGATTGCCCGCCCGACGAATTGCGGCGGATGCCGGAAGCGATGAAGCGCGTGGAAGCGGTGCGCGAGCTACGCCTCGCCAGCAAGAGCGCGCCCACGCAGAAACTCGCCGCCACGCCAACGCGCTTCCACGTGGAAAACATTCCCGGTGCGCCGTATCTGGTAATACCGGAAGTTTCCTCGGAACGGCGCAGATTCATCCCCATCGGTTTCATGCAGCCGGATACTTTGAGCAGCAATCTGGTCAAGGTCATTCCCCACGCCACGCTCTACCACTTCGGCATCCTGACCTCCACCATGCACATGGCGTGGGTGCGCTACACCTGCGGACGTTTGAAGAGCGATTACCGCTATTCGGCGGGCATCGTCTACAACAACTTCCCGTGGCCTGAAAACTCCGTTCGCCCTGAGCCTGTCGAAGGGCAGCGCGCCGTCCATGCTTCGACAAGCTCAGCACGAACGGGCAAAGAGGGGGCTGTCGAAGCCGCCGCCCAAGCCGTGCTCGATGCCCGCGCGCAATATATGCTCCCCTCACCCCCGGCCCCGCTTGCGGGCGAGGGGAACTTGCTCCCTTCCCCCGCAAGCGGGGGAAGGGTTGGGGATGAGGGGGAGCGTGTGAGCGCAGCGAACTCAGCATCCCTCGCCGACCTTTACGACCCGCTCACCGTGCCGCCCGCACTGGTCAAGGCTCACCAGGCCCTCGACCGCGCCGTGGATACCTGCTACCGCAAAGCCGTATTTGCCAACGACGCACAGCGCGTGGAGTTCCTGTTCGAGCGCTACCAGCAGCTCACCAGCCTGCTGCCGGCGGAGAAGAAAACGGCAAAACGAAAGTTGAAAACCTGAATGGCACGGCAACCATCGCTACGTCGGCCGATAAGGGGCCGCGCCATCCACTACCCCATCCTCCGCGAGAATCCGCTCACTTCCGCCGCTTTTTGCGCGGTGGGCGCCCGGCATGGGCGGGCATGATTCCATCCAGCAGCGCGCCCATTGCGGCAATCATGTCATCGTCGAACATCTCGCCGCCAGGCTCGTAATTTCTCAAGGCTTCGGCGAGCTTTGCCGGATCCTTGAAGTTGTCCAAATCGTTCTTGATATCGAGAAGCTCCATGTTCAGGCGCATTAACTCTTCTTCCAGCGCCGAATCCACGGTGTGCGGCGCGATATTCCTCGCGTAGGGGACAAGGAGGCGGAAAGGTGCGGTGACGGCCTCAACTTCCGCCTTGATTTCGGCAAGCTGCTCGCGGAGAACCTGGATATAGTGGGCCATGCGCTGTGCCGGCAGAGACGAAAGGTGCCGCGCATCTATCTGTTCGATCTCGAGCTGGATATTGAGCAGCTCCAGCAGGTTGCCGGACTCGTAGGCCCGGTTGACGCGCTGCATTTGCTCCGTTCGCCGCTGCTTCGCGGCGGCGTCTGTTTCCCGGTCCGGGTGCAGCGCGCTGGCCAGCTTACGATAGACATCCCGCACGCTCTGGCTGATTTCCCTGGCGGCTTCCTCGCGCCTGGCTTCCGCCTCTTCAGCCTTGCGGCTTTTGCGGCGCTTTCTGGACGCATTGTCGCTTTCGTCCTGCTCCTTGCGTTGGAAGGCTTTTTCGATAAGTTCCTCCATGTTCGTCGCGCCATGCTCGTCCCCGAGATGGACGCCGAACATGTTCTCGACCATTTCCTGGGAGAGCGCCATTTCGAGCTCGCGATCTCCGGCAAGAGGAAATTGGCTGTACTTGTCGTGTATGGCCTCCAGCTCCGCGTCGGGCTGTTCGATCAGCATGCCCTGGATCAGCTCGACGATCATTTGCGTCAGCTTGGCGCGCTGGCGCTTACTTCCTGCAATGGCGTCAACTTGCCGTTTACCTGCTGGCTGTAGCGCTCCCGATAGTCCAGCCACTGCTGCAGCAGCGCGCGCTGCTGTTCGATCTGGGTGGCCAGCTTCTGAAACATGGCCTGCTTCTTGTCGGCGGGTTTTTCGCGAGAGAAGGTTTCGGCAACGCTGAGGCTTTTGTTCTGGCCGTCGTCAAACAAGGGGAATTGCGATGGATGGGGCATGGCGGATGGTTTGCTGGGGGGGCAGATGAAATCCAGGCATCATTTTACAAGTTTGAGCACATCTCTTCCATCGAGTGAATATCCAGCGTCACCATCCCGGCCTTGACCGCCACGAAAGCATCGGCGGGGGCGCGTCTCATTCGAGCTTGTTTTCTGTTCCTTCATTCAATCGGGGGCCCTATAATGCTCCCGGCAAGCGAAAGGGTGGAACCGGGATTTTCCGTGGAATACGGAGCGAATTTCGCATAGCCCAAACCACGCCCACCCCGGCATCATAGCCAGACTTTTTTCCGTATAAACAGGGTTATTCATGAAATATCTATCTTGCCTTGTATTGTTTGCTTTTGTTCTGGCCGGTTGCGAGAACAAGGAAACTGCCCGCAATGAAAGCCAGCCACGCGAAAACGCGGCGGGTGCTGCAACCTCTCCGGCTGCGGGCAACGCGGAAGCTGGCAAAGCCATTGCCGAGAAGTGCGCCCGCTGCCACGGGATGGACGGGGTGCTTGCCGGCATGGGCGCCCCCTTTATCGCGGGCCTCGACAAGAGCTACCTGGCGAACGCCATGCAGGCCTACACCAACGGCTCGCGCCGGAATGACGACATGGAACGGGTCGTTGCCGAACTCAATGAAAAACCCGGGCAGCTTACGGGTGTTGCAGCCTATTACGCCGCACTCCAAACCGGCTGGAAGGGCGCTAATGTTGGCAGCACCCCGGACCAGCCGCCGGTTTCCTTCAGCCCGGCCAACATCCGGGCCGGAGCCGGCCTTGCGGCGCGCTGCAACCACTGCCACGGAGAAAAGGGAAGCACCACGAAAAGCGATGTCATCCCCAGGCTGGCAGCCATGCCGCCGGAATATTTCATCCCTTCGTTGAAAAGCTATTTCAACGGCAAGCGCAACCATGACGTGATGAAAATATTCGGCACTTCGCTGAATGATCGGCAAATCGGGCAGCTCGCCGCCTATTATGCCGCGCAGCCTCCGGTGAAACTGCATCGCCCTGGCAGCGGCAATGCCAGGGCGGGGGAACAGGTGGCCGGCATGTGCGCCGGATGCCACAGCGTGGATGGCAACGCCTTGAATCCGGAAATCCCGAGCCTTGCCGGACAGCCCGCCGAATACCTGATCAAGGCGATGAGCGACTACCGCGAAGGGCGGCGCAACGACCCGATGATGGCCGAGGCATTGCGCAGGATGCAGGATCAGACCATCGCTGACCTGGCCGCATACTACGCCGGCCAGAAGCTCGAATCCCCGCTACAGCGGGCAAGCAACAGCGCCAAGGTGTTCGACCCCGTGGCGGACGGGCGCAGGATTGCCGGTTCGTGCGACGGCTGCCACGGCAAAAACGGGAGCAGCGGAAAACCCGGCGTCCCGAGCCTTTCCGGCTTGCATGCCAAGTACCTCGTTGCGGCGACCCAGGCTTATCGCAGCGGCGCGCGCAAGCATGAAGTCATGCAGAAAATGGTTGGCCGCTTGAGCGATACGGATGTCGAAAAAATTGCCCTTTACTATGCGACGCAGGAGCCGGTGGCGAGGAAGCAGCCCTCCAAAGCCGATCTTGCGGTCGGGGAAAAAGTCAGTTCGGGTTGCACCCCCTGCCACGGTGCCGGCGGAATCAGTACCGGTGTGTTGACGCCAAGCCTGGCCGGGCAGGATGCCATTTATATGGCGGCAGCGATGAAAGACTATGCCAGCGATGCCCGCAGCGGAACCAACATGTCCGGTGCGGCCAAAGGGATGAAGCCGGATGAAATCGTCAACGTGGCAGCCTATTTTTCCTCGCTCAAGGCTGCCAAGCCGGATACCAGGCTACCCGATACGCCACAGTACACCATCGTCGAGAAGTGCAACCGCTGCCACGGCGAATCCGGCAAGCGTACCGAATCGCTGGTCCCGAGAATTGCCGGCCAGTCGGAAGCCTATCTGGCGCTGGCGATCAAGGAATACCAGGATGGAACGCGCAAAAACAAATCCATGGTCACGATGTCTGAAGTGTTGAGCCTGCTGGAAGTCAAGGCGATCGCGGCCTATTACGCGCGGCAGTAGCAAGGTGCCGCAACCCGGAGGCGGGCGCCCGCCTCCGGTCAAGTCGGGCAGAAAACTTCGCGCATCATTACCACCAGCTTGATGGTGCGAGGATCGCCGATGCGGTAATAAACCCGGTTGGCGTCCTTGCGCGTGGTCAGCACGCCCTTGTCGCGCAGGATGGCGAGGTGCTGCGAGATGTTGCTTTGCGAGGTGCCGACATAATCCACGATGTCCTGTACGCTGACTTCCTTGTCGCCCAGCACGCACAGTATCTTCAGCCGCAACGGATGGGCGATCGCCTTGATCGCCTGCGACGCCTGCAAGATTTCCTCATCTTTGTCCATCAGCTTTTTTGCCATACCCATCCTTGAAAAGTAGCTTCCGGCAGTATCCGGTGATGCAAAATCGGCTAAAATCAAACAGCGCACAAAATTAGCAACTGCTTATATTTTGATGCATTGGCATCCTCAAGTCCAGCATGAAAGCCCGCCCACCATGAATGTCACCCCCGTACTCCTGCTCGTTCTCGACGGTTTCGGCTACAGCGAAGACCCTGACCAAAACGCGGTTGCGCTGGCGCGCAAACCGAACTGGGACCGGCTGTGGCGGGATTACCCGCACACCCTGATCCGCACCTCCGAACTGGCGGTGGGCCTGCCCCACGGCCAGATGGGCAACTCCGAGGTGGGCCATCTCAATATCGGTGCGGGGCGCGTGGTTTACCAGGATCTCACGCGCGTGGACGTGGCCATCCGTGACGGCAGCTTTTACGCCAACCCGGCGTTTGCCGGTGCCGTCGCGCACGCCGCACAGCAAGGAACGGCGCTGCATGTCATGGGGCTGCTATCCCCCGGCGGCGTACACAGCCACGAAGACCATATTCACGCGCTGCTGGAAATGGCCGCGCGCGCTGGCCTGCGCAGCATCTACCTCCACGCCTTCCTCGATGGCCGCGACACCCCGCCGCGCAGCGCGGAAGCTTCGCTGCAACGCCTGCAGGACAAGTGCGCCGCGCTCGGTGCCGGGCGTATCGCTTCCATCGTCGGGCGCTACTACGCGATGGATCGCGACAACCGCTGGGAGCGCGTGCAACCGGCTTATGAGCTGCTGACCGAGGGCAAGGCCGGATTCGCTGCGGCGACCGCCGTGGAAGGCTTGCGACAGGCCTACGCGCGCGATGAAAGCGACGAGTTTGTGAAGGCGACAGCTATCGGTGAACCCGTCGCCATGTGCGACGGCGACGTGGCGGTATTCATGAATTTCCGCGCCGACCGCGCGCGCGAAATGACCCGCGCGCTGACCGACGCCGCGTTTGGCGGCTTCGCGCGCGCGCGCTTCCCCAAGCTGGCGCATTTTGTCATGTTGAGCAGCTATGGCGACGACTTCGATCATCTTCCCGCCGCATATGCACCCGCCATGATCCACAACGGTTTTGGCGAATATGTTTCCGCGCTGGAGCTGAAGCAGTTGCGCATCGCGGAAACGGAAAAATACGCGCATGTCACCTATTTCTTCAACGGTGGCACGGAGCAGCCCTATCCGGGCGAAGACCGCATCATGGTGCCGTCCCCCAAAGTGGCGACCTACGATCTCAAGCCGGAAATGAGCGCGGGCGAAGTCACCGACAAGCTCGAAGCGGCGATCCGCAGCCAGCGATACCACGCCATCATCTGCAATTACGCGAACTGCGACATGGTCGGCCACACCGGCATGCTGGACGCGGCGATCCGGGCCATCGAGGCGCTGGATGGCTGCGTCGGGCGCGTCGTGAACGCGATGCTGGAATGCGGCGGCGAGGTGCTGATCACCGCCGACCACGGCAACGCCGAACAGATGATGGATCGCGGCACGGGCCAGCCGCACACCGCGCACACCCTCAACCCGGTGCCGTTCCTGTATATCGGACGCCAGGCATCCATGGTGGAAGGCGGCGCGCTGTGCGACGTGGCGCCCACGCTGCTCGCCATGATGGGCCTGGCGCAGCCTCCGGAAATGACGGGCCAGCCGCTGATCGCCTTCCGCTGACCCGAGTTTTTAGCCACGGATGTTCACGGATCATCTGTCGGGCGGCCCGCTTTCCGACTTTTACTCTTTTGCCGAGCCGTGAACGTCAGCAGATCCGGTTTTTTATCTGTGTTTATCCGTGTGCATCCGTGGCTGGCAATCGTTTGCTGCCTGCTGGCAAACAGCGCGCAGGCATCCCGGCAGGATGAGCTGGAAGCGCTGCGCAAGCGCATCACCGGACTGCAACAG
>VIKH01000050.1:41242-60170 GCA_008080515.1 Gallionellaceae bacterium
GCCGAGCTGTCGCAGCAGCAGCGCGACGCCAGCCTCGCGCTCGGGCAACTGCAACGCCAGACCCGGCAATTGAACGGGGAGGTGCAGGCGCAGCAGCGGGGGCTGGGCAAGATGCTGTACCGGCTGTATGTGGGCGGCGATGAGGAATACCTCAAGCTGCTGCTCGACGGTCGCGACCCCAACCGGACCGCCCGCGAAGTGCGCTATTACGGATACCTTTCGCGCGAGCGCGCAACCCGGATTCAAACCATGCGCTCCAATCTGGCCCTGTTGCACGCGACCACCCTCCAAGCCCGGCAGAAAAGCGCGGAAATCGCGATGTTGCAGGCGGAGCAGAAGCGGCAGCAGTCCGGCCTGGAAAAGGACAAGCGGGCGCGCAGGCAGGTGCTCGTCAAAATCGCCGTCCAGCTCAAGCAGCAGCGCCGCGAGATCGGGCGTTTGCAGCGCGACGAAATCCGGTTGGCGCAACTGCTGGAAAAACTCGCCAGCGTGCTGGCGCACCCCGGTGGCGGGCTGCTCAGCAACGAGAAGCTGCCCGATGACCGTTTTGACGGCGACCCTTTCGAGCAGCTCAAGGGCAAGCTGGCGCTCCCGGTCAAGGGCGTGGTGAGCAACCGTTTCGGCAGTGCGCGACCGGACAGCACGGTACTGTGGAAGGGGTTGTTCCTGCGCGCCGCCCCCAACCAGCCGGTCAAATCCGTGGCGGCGGGGCGGGTGGTGTTTGCCGACTGGTTGCGCGGCTTCGGGAACTTATTGATCGTGGATCATGGCAAAGGCTACATGAGTTTGTACGGCAACAACGAAACGCTGTACAGGCAGGTGGGCGACGTGCTGCGGGGCGGCGATACCGTTGCAGCCGTGGGCAATACCGGCGGAAACGAGGATTCCGGTTTATACTTCGAGCTTCGCCACGAGGGCAAACCCTTTGATCCCATGAGATGGGTCGCGGCAAAATAATTTCTGTGGAGCAACACCATGCGTAGTCGCATCGAAAAAATCGGGCTGATCGGGCTGGGGCTGGTGATCGGCGTAACGTTCAGCCTGCACTTTTCCGCCGTCGCCGACAAGGATACCGAAACGCCGTTGCCGGTCGAGGAATTGCGCGCTTTCTCCGACGTGTTCGCGCGCATCAAGAGCGACTACGTGGAGCCGGTCACCGACAAGAAGCTGATCACCGAAGCGATTACCGGCATGCTGAGCGGGCTGGACCCGCATTCCTCCTACCTGGACGAGGAGGCATTCAAGGAGCTGCAAGTCGGCACCCACGGCGAATTCGGCGGTCTGGGCATCGAAGTCGGCATGGAAGACGGCCTGGTGAAGGTAGTTTCCCCGATCGAGGACACGCCCGCATTCCAGGCGGGCATCAAGAGCGGCGACCTCATCATCAAGCTGGACGACACGCTGGTGAAAGGCCTGACGCTGAACGATGCGGTCAAGAAAATGCGCGGCAAGCCGGGCACCAAGATCATCCTGACGGTGACGCGCAAGGGCGAGCCCAAGCTGCTGACCTTCACCATCACCCGCGCCGTAATCAAGGTGCAGAGCGTCAAGTCCAAGCTGATCGAGCCGGGCTACGCCTTCATCCGCATCACCCAGTTCCAGGAACGCACCGGCGAAAATCTCGCCAGCGCGCTGGATAACATGTACAAACAGAGCCAGGGCGAACTGAAGGGGCTGGTGCTGGATCTGCGCAACGATCCGGGCGGCTTGCTGAACAGCGCGGTGGGCGTTTCCGCCGCCTTCCTGCCCAAGGATGCGCTGGTGGTTTACACCACTACGCACGCGGCCACGGCGACAAGGACGACTACTTGAAAGACTTGACGGCGGCGGCCAAAACCGTGCCGATGGTGGTGCTAGTCAATGGCGGCTCCGCCTCCGCCTCGGAAATTGTCGCGGGCGCATTGCAGGATCACAAGCGCGCCGTCATCCTGGGCACCCAGACTTTCGGCAAGGGCTCGGTGCAAACCATCCTGCCGCTGGGCAACAGCACCGCGATCAAACTCACTACCGCGCGCTACTTTACGCCGAACGGTCGCTCCATCCAGGCCAAGGGCATCGTTCCCGACATCATTTCGGAAGACCCGGCTGCCGCTTCGCAGGATAAGGGCCTGCATCTGCGTGAAGCCGACTTGGGGCGCCATTTGAGCAACGGCAACCACCCCGAGGAAAATGAAGAGAAAAAGGAGAGCGCAAAACCGGCGGCCCCGGCGAAATCTCCTTCTTCCGGCAAGTCCAAGGATAAAGATGAGGAAGCAGCCAAACCGGAAACGGCAGAGGTCGGTTCGAAGAGCGACTACCAGTTGAACCAGGCCTTGAACCTGCTGAAGGGTATCAACATCCTGCACAAGAATTAACGGCCTTGCGGGCGGGCAAGCAGCATGGATGACCAGCAGCTCCTGCGCTACAGCCGCCACATCCTGCTGCCGGAAATCGGTGTCGAGGGCCAGCAAAAACTGCTGGCCGCACACGCGCTGGTGATCGGCGCGGGCGGCTTGGGCTGCTCCTCCGCGCTGTTTCTTGCCGCCAGCGGCGTCGGTGCCCTGACGCTGTGCGACGGCGACACGGTGGACCTGACCAACCTGCAACGCCAGATCCTGCACCGCACCTCCGGCATCGGCAAACCCAAAGTGGATTCCGCCCGCGCCACGCTCGCCGAGATCAACCCGGAAGTGCGCGTCAGCGCGCTGAACGCGCGTGCGGATCAAGCGGGGCTGGCGGAACTGGCGGCGCAGGCCGATGTGGTGCTGGATTGCAGCGACAACTTCGCCACGCGCTACGCGCTCAACCGGGTTTGCGCGCAACTGAAAAAACCGCTGGTTTCCGGTGCCGCCACCCGTTTCGACGGCCAGATCACCGTGTTTGACGCGCGCCAGTCGCACAGCCCCTGCTACCAGTGCCTCTACCCGGAACAGGCCGGAGCCGAAGAAACCCGCTGCGCGATCATGGGCGTGTTTGCCCCGCTGGTCGGCGTCATCGGCAGCCTGCAAGCCGCCGAGGCGCTCAAGCTGCTGATGGGCGCGGGCACTTCGCTGTGCGGCAGGCTGCTGGTGATGGACGGGCTGAACATGGAGCTGCGCACCATCAAGCTGAAAAAAGACGCAGCCTGCCCGGTCTGCGGGCCATCAAAATAGCCAATTTACAGGCATGGAAAAAATACGCCTCTCCAAACTGATGTCGGAACAGGGTTTGTGCTCGCGCCGCGAGGCGGACAGCTATATCGAACGCGGCTGGGTGCTGGTTGACGGCAAGCCGGTGACCGAGTTGGGCGCCCGGATAGACCCCGCGCAGCGCATCACCCTGAACCGCGCGGCGCTCAACCAGCAGCAGGCGCGCGTGACCATACTGCTGAACAAGCCCGTCGGCTATGTTTCCGGCCAGGCGGAAGATGGTCACAAACCCGCTGTCACGCTGATCAAGGCGGAATCGCATTTCCCCGGTGACACGTCAACTTTGCAGTTTCACCCACGACACTTGATGGGCATCGCGCCCGCAGGCCGTCTGGATATTGATTCGCAGGGTTTGCTGGTATTGACCCAGGATGGCCGTATCGCCAAGCAGCTCATCGGTGAAGAGTCTGCCATCGAAAAAGAATATCTGGTGCGCGTGCAGGGCAACCTCGTGGGCAACGGGCTGGCCCTGTTAAACCATGGGCTTAAGCTCGATGGCGTGGCGCTGGAGCCAGCCAGGGTGACATGGCTGAACGACGACCAGCTCCGCTTCATTTTGCGCGAGGGCAAAAAGCGCCAGATACGCCGGATGTGCGAGCTGGTCGGGCTGAAAGTGACCGGGCTCAAGCGGGTGCGCATCGGCAAGGTCAAGCTGGGCGATTTACCGGTCGGCCAGTGGCGCTATCTGCGCGATAACGAAACCTTTTGATGCGCGGCGATTATCCCGCCCCTTTCAACCTCGGATCGAACGCATCCCGCACCGCGTCCGCGAACAGGTTGGCCGCCAGCACCAGCACCAGCATGAAGCTGAAAGCGGCGGCCAGCGCCCACCACACGATGGGGTCGCGGCCCATCTCCAGGCGCGCGGCGTTGATCATGGTGCCGAAGCTGATGGTAGTGGGATCCACCCCCACGCCGACGTAGGACAGCACCGCCTCGGCCAGCACCAGCGCGGAAAAATCCATCACCACCGAAATCAGCACGATATGCATCACATTGGGCGCGATATGGCGCGTGATGATGCGGAGCGAAGACACGCCGAACGCCTGCGCCGCCTGGATGTATTCCATCTCGCGCAGCTTCAGCGTTTCGCCGCGCAGCAGACGGCACAGGCCGGTCCAGCTCGTCACACCGAGGATCAGGCACAGGCACAGCAGGCGCACATCGGCGCGCGCGGCGGCAGTCTCGAACCAGCCGGCATGCATCTCGATCACCACCTGCATCATCAGCACCGCCGCCGCGATCAGCAGCACGCTTGGGATGGAACTCAACACGGTATAAAGATACTGGATCACGTCGTCCACCCAGCCGCGAAAATACCCGGCGGCCACGCCCAGCAGCAGCGCGAACGGCAGCATCACCAGGGTGGTGACGGTGCCGATCACCAGCCCGGTGCGGATGCTTTTGAGCGAGAGATAGAGCACATCCTGGCCGACCTTGTCGGTGCCGAGGACGTGGTAGGCGCCGGCAAGGCTGGCGACGGCGCCGACGAGGGCGGCGAGGAGCAAAACCGTTATCAGCAGCGCTCGCGCCGTTCTTGCCATTCCCGCGAAAGCGAGCGTGTAGGGTGGATAAAGCGCAGCGTATCCACCATCAACTTTCCGCGTGGATACGCTACGCTCTATCCACCCTACAACAGCAGCAAGAACTACCGCAATCAGCAGTCCGCACAACGCCCCCAGCCCCGCCCGCTTCACCACATCCCCCGCCAGCTCGCGTTCGGGGTCGGCCAGATGCGCTCCGCCGTACTTCAGGCGCGGGTAGTCGCGCAAAGTCTTGCCGCCCGGCATCTCGATGCTTTCCTTGGCGTACAGGAAGGCCGATAACGGCGCGGAATAAGTTTTTTCGGTGCGGTTGCGCAGACCGCTGACCAGCGCATCAAACGCGCTCAACACTTCCGGCGAATACACCGTTTCTCCGTTGCTTTTCTCCGGCAGCGCGGCGCGGTAGTGCAGTGTATCCAGCAGCCCCACCAACAGAAACAGCGACAGCACCAGCAGCGACACCATGCCCACGCCGCTTTTCGCCACGCGCTGCCAGGGCAGCAGGAGGTGCGGGCGCCACCGTATCCACCAGGCGCTGGCGATGCCTACCGCAACCAGCAGGAAGATCAGGGCGTCGGTCCAGAGAATGACGGGAATGAAATTCATATCGTCAACTTCTGATTGCCGTTCGTGGTGAGCTTGTCGAACCATGAACGGAAGCCATATGGTGAAAGTGGGGTTGCCCTTCGACAGGCTCAAGGCGAACGGCGGCTGAATTTGTCAGATAAATCATTGTAGCCTCACCCTCGGATCCACCATCGTGTACGAAATATCCGTCAGGATCAGCCCCGCGATGTACCTGCCCAGGCCGGGAATACCGAAGAATGACTCGGTGAGCAGACTGCCCATGAACAGCAGCGGGATGACCACCACCACGCCGGTGAGGATCGGGATCATCGCGTTCTTCAGCACGTGGCGGAACAACACGCGCAGCTCGGAGAGGCCCTTGGCGCGCGCGGTGCGTACGTAGTCCTTGCCGATCTCCTCCAGGAAAATGGTGCGGTACCAGCGGCTGCTGGAGCCGACGCCGCCCGCCACCCCGATCAACACCGGCCACAGCACGAACTTGAGGCTGTCCGCGCCGCCCGCATAACCGGAAATGGGCACCCAATGCCACAATTTGCTCGCCAGAAATTGTCCGCCGATGATGTAGAACAGCCCGGAAACCGACATCAGGACCACGCATAACGCCACGCCCGCCACATCCAGCGCGGTGGCGCGGAACAGCGTCATCAGCAGCGCGAAGGTGAGGTAAACCAGCAGGCCGACGAAGAAGGTCGGCAAGGCGACGGCGAGGCTGGGCATCATGCGCGCCGCGATTTCTCGCCCGATGCTGCGCCCGTCGTCGGAATAGCCGAAGTCGAAGGCAAACATGCTGGCCGACTTCTCGAAGAAAATCGTGTTGGTCAGCTTGCCCGCGTTATTCGCTGCGGCGTTGAACAGCAGCGGCTTGTCGTAGCCGTGCTGCTGCTTCCACTTTTCGATGGCTTCCGGCGTCACGCGCTTGATGCCGAGCTGCATGCGCGCCATGTCGTCCGGCGTGTTGACCACGAAAAACAGCGCGAAGGTAAGCAGGTTTACCCCGATCAGGATCGGGATGGCGTACAGGATGCGGCGGACGAGGTAGGCAATCATGGCTGCCCGGTATTGTACGGGCAAACGGCGAACAGTTTCATCGCGCGTGACGCGCTGCGCTCAATCGTGCTCCGCGCCTGAAATTTGCGGTGGCTTGATCGTCTTCAACGCGACTTCCAGAGAAAACCCTCGCGATTGCAAAAAGCGGATTTGCCGGGCTTTCTCGTTTGGGTTTTGCGGCAGGGAGGAAAATTTCTTTTGCCACACCTCGCGCGCCGCTTCCAGCTCGGTTGCTTTCAGTTGCGGCAGGGCTTCCGCTATGAGGTTTTCGGCGACACCTTTCTGGCGGAGTTCGTGGGTGATGCGCTGGGTGCCGAAGCGGTTGCGGCGCTGGTTGACTACCTGCTCCGCCGCGCGCTCATCCGACTGCCAGTTGCGCTTCGCCAGATCATCCAGCACGGCCTCGACATCGTCGCCATCCCGAACATGCGGCAGCAGTTTGGCGCGCAGCTCGGCGCGACTGTATTCGCGCCGCGCCAGACATTGCAGGGCGCGGGTGCGCAGCGCCGGTTCAGGCCTCCTTGCCACTGCTCTTGGCTACGGCGCCTTTCGCACCCTTGGCGGCAGGCTGCGCCTCGGCTGCAGCAGGAGCGTTCGCCGTTGCCACGCCGACGGCGGCGCGCACCTTGTTCTCGATTTCGATAGCGATGTCGCGGTGCTCTTTGAGGTAAAGGCGCGCGTTGTCTTTGCCCTGCCCGATTTTTTCGCCCTTGTAGGCATACCATGCGCCGGACTTCTCGATCAGCTTGTGCAGCACGCCCAGGTCAACCACCTCGCCTTCGCGGGAAATGCCTTCCCCGTAGAGAATATCGAAGTTGGCCTCCTTGAATGGCGGGGCAACCTTGTTTTTCACCACCTTGACGCGGGTTTCGTTGCCGATCACCTCGTCGCCCTGCTTGATCGCGCCGGTGCGGCGGATGTCGAGGCGCACGGAAGCGTAGAATTTGAGCGCGTTGCCGCCGGTAGTGGTCTCCGGGTTGCCGAACATCACGCCGATCTTCATGCGGATCTGGTTGATGAAAATCACCATGGTGTTGGTGCGCTTGATGTTGGCGGTGAGCTTCCTGAGCGCTTGCGACATCAGGCGCGCTTGCAGGCCCATCTGCGGCTCGCCCATCTCGCCCTCGATTTCCGCCTTGGGCGTCAGCGCGGCGACCGAGTCCACCACCACCACGTCCACCGAGCCGGAACGCACCAGCATGTCGGCGATTTCCAGCGCCTGCTCGCCGTTGTCCGGCTGCGAAATCAACAAGTCTTCCACCTTCACCCCGAGCTTCTGCGCGTACTGCGGGTCGAGCGCGTGCTCGGCGTCTATGAATGCGGCGGTGCCACCCAGTTTTTGCATTTCGGCGATCACTTGCAGGGTGAGCGTGGTCTTGCCGGAAGACTCCGGCCCGTAGATTTCCACCACCCGCCCGCGCGGCAGGCCACCCACGCCCAGCGCGATGTCCAGCCCCAGCGAGCCGGTGGAAACCACCTGGATGTCGCGCGCCACATCGTGCTCGCCCAAGCGCATGATGGAACCCTTGCCGAACTGTTTTTCGATCTGGCTCAACGCCGCAGCGAGCGCCTTGCTTTTGTTGTCATCCATTTGCGTGCTCCCCCATGTTTTTAGGACGGCGCGATTATGGCATATCAAATCTCGCTTGCATAGAACGATCGTTCTTTTGTGGTGCCAGGGTTGTAATGCCCCTTTTCTCCAAAGTAGAACTATCCCTTTTTGATTTTCAATGTGGCAGAAATGGAGGATGGGATCATTGCGGTGAGCAAGAAGAAGCTGGCGCAGCTTAAGATTGTTCAGCGGGTATAAGCGATGTTGTATTTCGGGTCGTAGCTCAATTCCATGTTTGCCCCCATCAGAGAAATTTGACTATTTCCGCCAGCGGTCAACGCCCCACAGTTGGCGCGACAATTCCCATCTTGCCGGTCAGTTCGCGCGCCAGCGCTTCCGCATCGGCGCGGCTGGGCAGTTGCGTGATGCGCAACTGGTATTGCCCGTCCTGCAATGGGTGAATGCGCGCGTCATAGCCCGCGCCGCGCAGCGCGTCATAAGCGGCCAGCGCATCGCGCTCGCTGTCGGCGGTGAGCAGACGCACTTTCCATTTGCCGCCGCTGCGCGCCGCGCCTTGTCCAGCGGTGATTTCGGTTTCTGCCGCCCACTTGTCCAACTGTTCCGAGGACAGGCCGCCGACCGGTAGCGGGGCCGCGCCTTTGGGCATGACATAAAACGTTTGCGGCTGATCCATCACAAACGGTGTTTCGCCGCCATGCGTGATGCTGATTTTGCCTTCGATCAGGCATACCGTGTCAAAATCCATTTTTGTTTCTTTGTCGGCGACATCCAGGTTTTTGCCCAGCGCTTTTTCCAGCGCGGATATGCTCATCCTGGCGCCCACTTTGCCCCATACGTCGGTGCCCCGGATGCCTGCCGTCGCGCCCGCCACCCTCACCGTAATGTCGCGCGCGTGCAGCCTGTGCAGCACCGAGGTGGTAAAACGGAATGCCCCCTTCGCCACCTCCAGCGCAGCGCTGAACAGGGATGCCCCATCGCGCTTCTGCGCCAGCGCCGATACCTGCAAGCGCGCGTTCTCGCCCAGCTTGATGGCGCTGCCATCGGCGGCGTTAAGCAGCACGCGCGCGCCTTGCCCGGTGAGCAGCGTATCGCCGCTGCTCAACTCCATGCCGGGCGACAGCGGGAAGCGCTGCGCGCCGCGCTCGACCCAGGCCGGCATTTTTACGCCGTCCACCAGCATGTCCGGCGCTGCCCAAGCCGCGTTTGCCAGCAATAAACCGAACAGCCCATAAAGCAGTTTCATCGCGCTCTCCGTATATAATGTCGGCCTACTTGGACATGACGCAAAACAATCGAAAAAACATGCGGCCGGATTACACACCCAAAGACATCGAGGCAGCTGCGCAGCAGCATTGGGAAGAACAACAGGCATTTCGTGCCGGAGAAGACAGCCCGAAACCCAAATACTACTGCCTGTCCATGTTCCCTTACCCTTCCGGCAAGCTGCACATGGGGCATGTGCGCAACTATACCATCGGCGATGTGCTGTCGCGCTATCACCGCATGCAGGGGTTCAACGTGATGCAGCCGATGGGCTGGGATGCCTTCGGCCTGCCCGCAGAAAACGCCGCGCTGGCGAACAATGTCCCGCCCGCCGCCTGGACCTATTCCAACATCGGGCACATGAAGCAGCAGCTCAAGTCGCTCGGCCTGGGGATAGACTGGTCGCGCGAGGTGACCACCTGCAGGCCGGAATACTACCGCTGGGAGCAGTGGCTGTTTACCCGGCTGTTCGAGAAGGGCGTCATCTACAAAAAAACGGCGGGGGTGAACTGGGACCCGGTTGACTGCACCGTGCTCGCCAACGAGCAGGTGATAGACGGGCGCGGCTGGCGCAGCGGCGCTTTGGTGGAGAAACGCGAGATCCCGATGTATTTCTTCCGCATCACGCAATACGCCGAAGAACTGCTCGCCGATCTTGACCGGCTTCCCGGCTGGCCGGAGCAGGTCAAGACCATGCAGCGCAACTGGGTCGGCAAGAGTTACGGCTGCGAGGTGGAGTTTCCTTACGGCACCGCCATCGGCAAGGAGGGCGCGTTAAAGGTTTACACCACCCGCCCCGACACCCTGATGGGCGCGACTTATGTGGCGGTGGCGGCGGAACACCCGCTCGCCGCACAGGCCGCTGCGGGCAACAAGGAGCTGGCGGCATTCGTCGCAGAATGCAAGCGCGGCGGCACCGCCGAGGCCGATGTCGCGACCATGGAAAAGAAAGGCATGGATACCGGCTTGTTCGTCCGGCACCCGCTGAACGGCGTGAACCTGCCGGTGTGGGTGGCCAACTATGTGCTGATGGGCTACGGCGAAGGCGCGGTGATGGCGGTGCCGGCGCACGACGAGCGCGATTACGAATTTGCCGAAAAATACGGCTTGCCCGTCAAGCATGTCATCGCCAGCCCAGACCTGCTGAACAAGTGGAAAAAGCTGGAAGCGCAGCTCTTGGCGGACGGCCATGAGCCGGACCGGAACGACCTCGACCAGGCGGGGATGATCGCCTATTTGAGCCACGTGCTGTCAGACCTGCCCGCCCCTTCCGACGCCTTGATCGAAGCGGTTCACGAGTTTGCGGGGCAGATGGAGATCGAATCGCCCAACACGGAATATGGGACGCTGGTCTGTTCCGGGGAATATAGCGGCATGGATTTCCAGCAGGCGTTCGACGCGATTGCCGCCGACCTGCAAGCGCAAGGCATGGGCAAAAAACGCACCCAGTTCCGCCTGCGCGACTGGGGCATATCCCGGCAACGCTACTGGGGCTGCCCGATTCCCATCATCCACTGCCCGGCTTGCGGCGACGTGCCGGTGCCGGACGAACAGCTTCCCGTGGTGCTGCCGGAAAACGTGACCGTCACCGGCACCGGTTCGCCGCTGGCGAAAATGCCAGAATTTTACCGGTGCGCCTGCCCCAAGTGCGGCGGCGAAGCACGCCGCGAAACCGACACCATGGACACCTTCGTGGAGTCTTCCTGGTACTACGCGCGCTATGCCAGCCCGGCTTGCAGCAGCGGCATGGTGGACAAGATTGCGGCGCAGCGGTGGCTGCCAGTGGATCAGTACATCGGTGGCATCGAGCACGCCATCCTGCACCTGCTGTACGCGCGCTTCTTCCACAAGCTGATGCGGGACGAGGGGCTGGTGCAGGGTGACGAGCCCTTCATCAACCTGCTGACCCAGGGCATGGCCGATGTGGAGGTGGAAACCGATGCCAAGGGGCGACCGCTAGGTGCGAAACTGCGCGCCGACGGCCTGCCGGTGGCCATCGGCGGCACCGAGAAAATGTCCAAGTCGAAAAATAACGGCGTGGACCCGCAGGCCATCATAGACAAATACGGTGCCGACACCGCGCGCCTGTTCATCATGTTCGCCGCCCCGCCGGACCAGCAACTGGAGTGGTCGGATAGCGGGGTGGAGGGGGCCTACCGCTTTCTGCGGCGCATCTGGCATTTCGCGCATACCCGCCGCCCGGCAGGCGCCAACCCTGGCCTTGCGCGCGATCTGAGCGACGCCGCGCAACCGGAAAAAGAGCGGTGCCGGGAAATCCACTCGGCGCTGAAGCAGGCGAACAACGATTTTGGCAAGCACCAGTTCAACACGGTGGTTTCGGCCAGCATGAAAATCCTCAATACTCTGGAGAAGTGCAGCGACACAGATTCCGGGCCCGCGATTGCCGACGGATTTTCCATTCTGCTGCGCCTGCTCTCCCCCATCACTCCACATATCGCACAAACATTGTGGCAGGAGCTCGGCTACGGCGACGACATCCTCGCCGCCCCTTGGCCGGAAGCGGACGAGGCGGCGCTGGAACAGGATGAAATCGAACTGGTGATCCAGGTGAACGGCAAGCTGCGCGGCAGCCTGCGCGCGGCCAAAGATGCAGACCAGGCGATGCTGGAAAATCTGGCGCTGGCGCATCCCGCCGTACAAAAACAGCTGGCGGGCGGCGCGGCAAAAAAAATTGTCGTAGTGCCGGGGCGCCTGATAAATGTCGTGGCCTGAAATGCGCGCGACCCCGCTGGCAGCCGCGCTGGTGCTCTCCCTGCTGCTGGGGGCGTGCGGCTTCCACCTGCGCGGCCAGTCCGCTTATGCCTTGCCGTTCCAGACGCTCCACATAAAATCGGCCAACGATTACACCCCGTTTATGGCCGAGCTAAAACGCGCCATCGAAACCAGCAACGTGCAAATTGCCGATTCCTCCGAGCAGGCGCAACTGACCCTGCACGTTATTTCGGAAATGACCGACAAGCAGATACTTTCCTTGAGCGGCGGCGGCAGGGTGCGGGAGTACCGCTTGCAGTATCGCGTTTCGTTGCGGGCATACGACCAGAAGCAGCAGGATTGGCTGGCTCCGGAAGAAATCACCTTGCGGCGCGATTTTTCCTACGACGACGCACAGGTGCTCGCCAAAGAGCAGGAAGAAGCGATGCTGTTTCAAAACATGCGCAGCGACGCGGTGCAGCAGATACTGCGCCGCCTGAACCGCGCCAGGCTGCCGCAACAGCCCACCCCATGAAATTGTCCGCCGACGATCTCCCGCGCCACCTGGCCTCCGGCCTGAAGCCGCTGTATGTCGTCCACGGCGGCGCGCAACTGCTGTGCATCGAAGCGGGCGATGCCATCCGCGCGGCGGCGCGCGCGGCGGGCTGCGGCGAACGCGAAATCAAGTGGGCGGAGTTGCGCAACAGCGCGCAAAGCCTGTCGCTGTTTTCCGCGCGCAAACTGGTGGATTTGCGCATTCCATCCGGCAAGCCCGGCGTGGAAGGTGCACAAGCTTTGCAGGACTATTGCCAGCAATTGCACCCGGATAGGGTAACGCTGGTATCTTTGCCAAAACTGGATAAAACCGGCTTGAACAGCAAGTGGTTCACCGCGCTCGAAGCGCACGGGATCGTGATCGCCACCGAGGAAATCGCGCTGGCCGCGCTGCCCGGATGGATCGCCGGACGCTTGCAGCGGCAGGGGCAATCTGCCGATGCGGAGACATTGGCTTTTCTCGCCGAACGGGTGGAAGGCAACCTGCTGGCCGCCTGGCAGGAAATCCAGAAGCTCGCCCTGCTGTTTCCCGCCGGGCATTTATCTTTCGAGCAGGTGAAGGACTCGGTGATGGACGTGGCGCGCTACGACGTGTTCAAACTGTCCGAGGCCATGCTCGCGGGCGATACCGCCCGCTACGCGCGCATACTGGAGGGGCTGCGTGCCGAGGGCGCCGCCACCGTGCTGGTACTGTGGGCGCTGGCCGAAGATGCCCGCGCGCTGTGCAGGGTGCTGCGCGCGCAGCAGCGCGGCGGCAACCTGGCATCCGCGCTGCGCGAGGCCAACCTGTGGGGCGCGCGGCAAAAGCTGGTAGAACGCGCGTTGCGGCGCTTCAACCCGGCGCTCGCGGAACGCGCGCTGCGCCAGGCGGCGCATCTGGACAAGGTGGTAAAAGGCTTGCGCCCGGGAGATGCGTGGGATGAGTTGCTACAGTTGGGAATGCGTTGCGCGCGCGCGAAAGCGGCGTAAACATGATGGATGAAGTCCTCCTGGTATTCACCAACCTCCCGGATCGCGCCAGCGCGCAAAAAATGGCGCAGGTGCTGATCGAGAGCCGCGCTGCCGCGTGCGTCAATATTCTGGCAGAATGTGCCTCGGTGTACCGCTGGCAGGGCAAGGTGGAAACCGCCAGCGAAGTTCCGCTGCTGGCCAAAACCACGCGCTCGGCCTATCCGCGCCTCGAAACGACCCTGCGCGCGCACCACCCCTATGAACTTCCGGAAATCGTCGCTGTCCCTCTGGCAGCCGGATTTTCCAGCTATCTGCAATGGGTGGCCAAGGAAACGGGAGCCACCGAGGAATAACAACCATGCGCCACCCCCTTTTGATTTTGCTGCTGTGCTTTGCCCCCGCCTCCCACGCCGAAGGGCTGCTGGATCGCCTGCCCATGCTGGGCGGCGCGAAGCAGGAGGTCATCCTGCCGCCGGACCAGGCGTTCGGTGTGGAAGTCAGCGCGCTCGACGGGCGCACCCTGATCGCCAGCTTCAGGGTTGCCCCCGGCTACTACCTCTACCGTGACAAGGTCAGCCTGAAACTGGCGGACGATCCGGCAAAAAATGCGGGCATCAAAATCGCCAAACTATCCATGCCGGAAGGTGAGATCAAGCACGACCCCAATTTCGGAGATATGGCGGTTTTCCACCAGTCCATCCAGGCGGAGATCACGCTGGAGCGGAGCGGAAACGCGGCGCAAAACATCACGATTGAAGCCGGTTATCAGGGATGCAAGGACAAGAGCCTGTGCTACCCGCCGACCAAAAAAACCTTCAACATCGCGCTGCCAGAGGCGGGCGCCGCACCTCAAAAAACCGCTGCCACAGCAGCGGCAGCGCAACCCGCGCAAGCTGCGGGCGCCGACAGCGAGAGCGCCCAAATCGCCAAACTGTTCAAGCAGGGCAACTTCTGGCTGATCGTGTCGTTTTTCTTCGGCGCCGGACTGCTGCTCGCGTTGACGCCCTGCGTGTTCCCGATGATCCCCATCCTGTCAGGCATCATCGTCGGGCGCGGCCACAACATCACCCATCTGCACGGCTTCATTCTGTCGCTGGCTTACGTGCTCGGCATGGCGGTCACCTACTCTGCGGTCGGGGTCGCGGCGGGGCTGTCCGGCACGCTGCTGTCCAACGCGCTGCAAACGCCGTGGGTGCTGGGCAGCTTTGCCGGAGTGTTTGTGCTGCTGTCCCTGTCCATGTTCGGCTTCTACGAGCTGCAACTGCCCAGCGCCCTGCAAAGCAAGCTGACCGACACCAGCAACAAGCTGCATGGCGGGCACTTGAGCGGCGTGTTCGTGATGGGCGCGCTATCCGCCATTATCGTCGGCCCGTGCGTCGCTGCACCCCTGGCGGGCGCGCTGCTCTATATCGGGCGCACCCACGACGCGCTGCTGGGCGGGGTGGCGCTGTTTGCGCTGGCGATGGGCATGGGGTTACCGCTGCTGCTGATCGGCGCTTCCGCCGGAACCCTGCTGCCCAAGGCGGGCGCGTGGATGGAATCGGTCAAGCGTTTCTTCGGCGTGCTGCTGCTGGCAGTCGCCATCTGGCTGATCTCCCCCCTGATTCCGGTAAGCGTGCAAATGCTGCTGTGGGCGATATTGCTGGTGCTCTCCGCCGTTTACCTGCACGCGCTGGACGCGCTGCCGCACAACGCGGGCGGCTGGCACAAACTGTGGAAAGGCATCGGCCTCCTCGCGCTGCTGGTCGGCAGCGCCTACCTCGTCGGCGCGCTTTCCGGCGCGCGCGACGTGCTCCGCCCGCTGGGCGCGCTCGGCAGCGTTCAGGCCGAAGCTCCGACGCACGTGCAGTTCGAGCGGGTAAAGAATCTGGCCGAGCTGGACGCGCGCCTGGCGCGGGAACGCGGCAAGACCGTAATGCTCGATTTCTACGCTGACTGGTGCGTGTCGTGCAAGGAAATGGAGCGTTTCACTTTCAGTGACCCCAAGGTGCAGGCGCGGTTGAAAAGTGCCGTGTTGCTGCAAGCCGACGTGACCGCCAACAGCGATGAAGACAAGGCGCTGCTGCAACGATTTGAGTTGTTCGGACCGCCCGCTATTTTGTTTTTCGATGGCAAGGGAGCCGAGCAGGGCGACTATCGCGTGACCGGCTACCAGAATGCCGAACATTTCCTCAATTCGCTGAAGAGCGTGGGGCTGTAGCGAATTAACTTAAGCCGGACGAGCCGGAACCAGAAATGGGAAATTGCCTTCTCGTAGGTTGGGCAAAGCGTAGCGTGCCCAACGAACGAGGATGCCATTTTTTATGTTGGGCACGCTACGCTTTGCCCAACCTACACAACTACACAGCTGAAGAACGCAGGGTTGTAACCGCCCGTTCCGGTGCCTCCCCAGCTACGGGATCGCCACCGCCTCAATCAGCTCGCGGGCCAGCTTCTCCCCATCCGAAACTTGCGTGTTCTGCGCGTCCACCAGACGGTGGCTGGCGATACCCGGCAACACCGCCTGCACATCTTCCGGAATGACCGCATCGCGCCCGTCCAGCAATGCCCAGGCGCGCGCGGCGGCGAGCAGCGACAGCCCGGCACGCGGCGACAGGCCGTGCAGGTAGCGCGGCGACTCGCGGCTGTGGCGCAGGATGGCCTGCACGTAGTCGAGCAGGGCGGGGGCGACGAACACCCGCTTCACTTGCTGTTGCAGGTCGAGCAGTTCCGCCGCTTCCATCTGTGGCGCAAGCCCGGACACGATCTCGCGCCGCTCCATGCCGGAGAGCAGGCCGCGCTCCGCCTGCGCGTCCGGGTAGCCGAGCCGGATGCGCAGCAGAAAGCGGTCGAGCTGCGATTCCGGCAGCGCGAAGGTGCCGGCCTGATAGGTGGGATTCTGCGTGGCGATGACGAAAAACGGTGCGGGCAATGGGCGGGTGACGCCTTCCAGGGTGACCTGCTGCTCCTCCATCGCTTCCAGCAGCGCGCTCTGCGTTTTCGGCGTGGCGCGGTTGATCTCGTCGGCCAGGATCATCTGCGCGAAAATCGGGCCGGGATGGAAGCGGAATTCGCCGCTGTCGCGCCGGTATACCGATACGCCGAGGATGTCGGCAGGCAGCATGTCGCTGGTGAACTGGATGCGCTGGAACTGCAAGCCGAGCGAGCGCGCCAGCCCGTGCGCCAGCGTGGTCTTGCCCACGCCCGGCAGGTCTTCGATCAGCAGGTGGCCGCGCGCCAGCAGGCAGGCCAGCGCCAGCCTGATCTGGTGCGGCTTGCCGAGGATGACCTGCTCGGCCTGGCGGATCACGTCATGCAGGGCGTTGCTCATTGTGGCTCCCGTTGTTCCCATTTTTCGATCAGGCGCTCGAATTCCTCCATGGGAACCGGCTTGCTGAACAGGTAGCCCTGGAAGGTGGCGCAGCCGCGCTCGATCAGCGGCGAGAGCTGCGCTTCCGTTTCCACGCCTTCGGCGATGACATCGAACCCGAAGTTGTGCGCCAGCCCGGCAATGGTCTGCACCATCACCGCATCGCCGGGGTCGGTCAGGATGTCGCGCACGAAGGACTGGTCTATCTTCAACGTGTTGATCGGCAGGCGTTTGATGAATTGCAGGGAGGAATACCCCGTCCCGAAATCATCCATGGAGAAACGCACTCCTACCTCGCGCAACGCGGTTATTTTTTCAATGGCGACCTCCACGTTTTCGAGTACCAGGTTTTCGGTCAGCTCCAGCTCCAGGCGGGCCGGGCTGATGGCGGTTCTGCCCAATACCGTTTTTACCGTGCTCACAAAATCCGGCTGGTGGAACTGGATCGGGCTGATATTCACGGCAAGATACAGCCTGCTGGCGAGCGGGTGCCGCTCCCATTCCTTGAGCTTCTGGCAGGCCGTTTCCAGCACCCAGCAGCCGATGGGCAGGATCAGCCGGGTCTGCTCCGCCAACGGGATGAACTGCGCCGGCGACACGCGCCCGAGACCCGGGTTATCCCAGCGCAGCAGCACTTCGGCGCCGAGCAGCTCCTTGCTGCGGTTGGTCTGCAACTGGTAATGCAGGGTCAGTTCACCGTTGTCCAAAGCGTGGCGCAAGGCGTATTCCATCTGCGAGCGCGCCTCCAGCGTGGCCTGCATACGCGGTTCGAAGAAGCGGAACGCATTGCGCCCGGTTTCTTTGGATTGGTACATCGCCAGGTCGGCGCGCTTCAGCAAGTCGTCAATCCCGATGTCGTTGCCGAGAAACAGGGCCACGCCGATACTGGGGGAGCTTTCGTATAGGTAGCCGTTAAGGTCGTAAGGCAAGGTGAGCGAGGTGCGAATTTTTTCGGCGACATGCGCGGCACGGGTGAACGCTTCCTCTTCCTGCGCACCCAACCCTTCAAGCAGCACCACGAACTCGTCGCCGCCGAGTCGGGCGACCGTGTCCGATTCGCGCACACACCCGGAAACCCGGTTCGCCACCTCGACCAGCATCCGGTCGCCGACATCGTGCCCTTTGGTGTCGTTCAGCACCTTGAAGTGGTCGAGATCCAGAAACATCAGCGCGCCGTATTGCCTGCTGCGCTGGCTCAACGACAAGGCGGTATGCAGGCGCTCCATCAGTTGGCGGCGGTTCGGCAGCTTGGTCAACGGGTCGTAGAAGGCCAGCAAACGGATTTCTTCCTCCGCCCGTTTGCGCTCGCTGATGTCCACGAACACCCCGACGTAGTGGGTAATTTCGCTGTCTTTTTTTACCGAGGTGATGGTCAGCCATTTCGGGTAGATTTCCCCGTTTTTGCGCCTGTCCCAGATCTCGCCGGACCAGCGCCCCTCCGCGTTGATGCCCGCCCACATTTGCCGGTAAAACTCCTGGTCTTGCCTGCCGGAGCTCAAGATGCGCGGGTTCTTTCCGGCCACATCGGCGAAGCTGTAGCCGGTTATGGCTTCGAACGATTGGTTCACCCGGATGATGTTGCAGTCGCGGTCGGTCACCAGGATGGCTTCCTGGGTTTCGAACGCGGCAGCGGCGATGCGCAGTTGCTGTTCGTCGTTTTCGCGCTGCGTGACATCCTGCACGGTGCCGAGCGAGCGCAACGGCTTGCCCCCATCATCGAAATAACTGGTACAGCGTTCTTCCACCCATTTGATCTTCCCGTCCGGCATCAGCAGCCGGTGCGTGATCTGGTAGGGCAGCCGGTCTTTCAGCGAGTTGCTGTAGGCCTGGCTCACCCGCTCGCGGTCAGCGGGGTGGATGGCGTTGAGAAAAGTCTCGTAGGAGGCCGCGAATTTTGACCGGTCTATTTCGAACATGCGGAAGATTTCGTCCGACCAGTGCAGCTTGCCGCTGACCAGATCCAGCTCCCAACTGCCGAAGTGCCCGATTTTCTGCGCCTCGGCCAGCCTTTCGCGTTCCAGCTCTTGCGCGGCGATATGCTCCTTGATTTGCTGCGCCATGGTGTCGAGCGACTTGCTCAGCTCGGCCAGCTCGTCGCCCCCCTTCAGATCGGCGCGCGCGGCGTAATCCCCGGCGGCCAGCCTCGACGAGGCATCTACCAGCACTTTCGCCCGGCGCG
>VIKH01000051.1 GCA_008080515.1 Gallionellaceae bacterium
GCTTGCTCGACCTCGAAAAATTCGAGGCCGCCCTGCGCCCCGACACCATCATCGCCTCGGTGATGCTGGTAAATAACGAAATCGGCGTGGTTCAGGATATTGCCGCACTGGGTGAAATTTGCCGCAAGCGCGGCATCCTGTTCCATGTAGACGCGGCGCAGGCGACCGGCAAGGTGGCAATAGACCTGCAACAAGTGAAAGTGGACATGATGTCATTTTCCGCGCACAAGACTTACGGTCCGAAAGGAATCGGCGCGCTGTATGTGCGGCGCAAGCCGCGCGTGCGCATCGAAGCGCAGATGCACGGCGGCGGCCACGAGCGCGGCATGCGCTCCGGCACCCTGCCCACGCACCAGATCGTCGGCATGGGCGAAGCGTTCCGCATCGCGCAGGAAGAGATGGCGACAGAAAACGAGCGCATCCGCATGTTGCGCGACCGCTTGTGGCAAGGCCTGTCGAGCATGGAAGAAGTGCATTTGAACGGCGACATCGAGCGGCGCGTGCCGCACAATCTGAACGTCAGTTTCAGCTTTGTGGAAGGCGAATCGTTGATGATGGCGATCAAGGAGATAGCGGTTTCCAGCGGCTCCGCCTGCACTTCCGCCAGCCTGGAACCGTCCTACGTGCTACGCGCGCTGGGGCGCAGCGACGAGCTGGCGCACAGCTCGATCCGGTTTACCATCGGGCGCTTTACCACCACCGAGGAAATAGATTACACGGTGGAGCTATTGAAAAATAGAGTCGGCAAGCTGCGCGACCTGTCACCGCTGTGGGAGATGTACAAGGACGGCGTTGACTTGAATAGCGTGCAGTGGGCGGCACATTGAAGGCGGGGAAGGGATAAGGGAGAAGGGGAAAGGGTAACAAGCTGGGGCAGTGCGCTGGCTTTCCCTTCTCCCTTCCCTCTTCCCCCTTCTCCGCTCCTGAAAGGAGCAAAAATGTCTTACAGTGAAAAAGTTCTGGATCATTACGAGCGACCGCGCAACGTGGGTTCTTTTGCCAAAGACGATGCGGACGTGGGAACCGGCATGGTGGGCGCGCCGGCCTGCGGCGATGTGATGAAGCTGCAAATCAAGGTGGGCAAGGACGGCATCATCGAGGATGCCAAATTCAAGACCTACGGTTGCGGCTCGGCCATCGCATCGAGCTCGCTGGTGACCGAATGGGTCAAGGGCAAAACGGTGGACGAGGCGCTGCATATCAAGAACAGCCAGATCGCCGAGGAACTGGCGTTGCCGCCGGTCAAGATCCACTGCTCGATCCTGGCGGAAGACGCCATCAAGGCGGCGGTGCATGACTACAAGAGCAAGCATGGCACGGTGGTAGAGGCGCCGGCCTGCAAGGAAAACTGCAAGGGATAAAATCATGGCGATCAGTTTGACCGAAAATGCGGCGCGGCACGTAAAAAATTTTATCGCCAAGCGCGGCAAGGGCGTCGGCTTGAGGGTGGGCGTGCGTACCAGCGGTTGCTCGGGCATGGCGTACAAGCTGGAGTTTGCCGACGAGGTGGCGAGCGACGATTTGAAATTCGAGAGCTGCGGTGTGACCGTGCTGGTTGATCCGAAGAGCCTGCCTTATGTGGACGGAATGGAGCTGGACTATACGCGCGAGGGCTTGAACGAGGGGTTCAAGTTCAAAAACCCCAACGTCAAAACCGAGTGCGGTTGCGGCGAGAGCTTCGGCGTTTGACCTCGATGCGGGCTGCCGCCAACGATTTTCAGCAGGATTTTTATCAGCTGTTCGGGTTGTCGGCTCAATACCGGCTGGACAACGAGTTGCTTGACCGGCGCTACCACACGCTGCAAGCGCAGGTTCATCCGGACAAATTTGCCCATCTCTCAGAGGCTGAACGCCGGGTGTCCATGCAATGGGCCACGCGGATAAACGAGGCCTACCAGACCCTGAACAACCCGGCCAAGCGCGCGCGCTATCTGCTGTCCTTGCGCGGCGCGGATACGCGCCAAGAGTCCAACACTTCGATGCCGGCGGAGTTTCTGGTCGCGCAGATGGAATGGCGCGAAGCCATCCAGGAAGCCGTCGAAGCGCGTAACTCGGGGGAGTTGGACAAGCTGGAATCGCGACTGCAACATGAGACAGGCGCCCTGCAAGAGCAACTTGCCGCCAAAATTGACGCCGAGCACGACTATGAAACGGCTGCAGAAATCGTGCGCAAACTGAAGTTTTTTGAAAGGCTCGCGGAAGAAATCGGTTCCGCTTTTGATGCGATAGATATTTGAAAGGCAGCCGTTAGCCATTAGCCGTTAGACGCCGTCCAACACCGGCAACCAACGACTGGCGGCTGGCGGCAGATGACTAGATGGCTTTACTCCAAATCTCCGAACCCGGCCTGTCCACCGCACCGCACGAGCATCGCCTGGCGGTCGGTATAGACCTCGGCACCACCAACTCTCTGGTCGCAACGGTGCGCAACGGCATCGGCGTGGTGCTGAACGACAGCAACGGTCGCGCGCTGCTGCCCTCGGTAGTCCGCTATTTCGCCGATGGCGGCGTGCAGGTAGGCGAGACCGCCCAGGCGATGCAGAGCGAAGACCCTTCCAACACCATCGTTTCGGTCAAGCGCTTCATGGGGCGCGGATTGAATGATGTCGGCGACATCAGCGGCACGCCTTACCGTTTTGTGGATGCACCTTCGCCCATCGCTACCTCGAGAGGCTCGGGGCAGGCTCCCGGCATGGTGCAGTTGCGCACCGCAGCCGGGGTGAAAAGCCCAGTAGAAGTGTCATCGGAAATCCTCAAGGTGCTGCGCGCGCGCGCCGGGGAAGCGTTGGGCGGCGAACTGGTCGGCGCAGTCATTACTGTGCCCGCCTATTTCGACGATGCGCAACGCCAGGCCACCAAGGACGCGGCGCGGCTGGCAGGCATCAACGTGCTGCGGCTGCTCAACGAACCCACTGCGGCCGCCATCGCTTACGGGCTGGATAACGCCGTCGAGGGGGTGTATGCGGTGTATGACCTGGGTGGCGGCACCTTCGATATTTCGATCCTAAAGCTATCCAAGGGCGTGTTTGAAGTGCTGGCCACCAACGGCAACTCGGCGCTGGGCGGCGACGACTTCGATCACCGCATCTACTGCTGGCTGCTGGAAAAAAACGGGTTATCCGCGCTGGGCGCGTCGGACACGCGGCGTCTGCTGACGCGCGCGCGCGCCGCCAAGGAGGAGTTGACCGAGCACGACGAGACGCGGGTAACCGCCATCCTGCAAAGCGGCGAAGCGATAGAATCGGTGCTGTCGCAACAGGATTTTCATGCCATGAGCCAGAATCTGGTGGAGCGCACTTTGCAGCCGGTCCGCCGCGCCTTGCGCGATGCCGGGCTCTCGGTGGCGGACATCAAGGGCGTGGTGATGGTGGGCGGTGCCACGCGCATGCCGCAAGTGCAGCGCGCCGTGGCGGAATTTTTCCACCAGACGCCGCTCACCAACCTGGACCCGGACAAAGTGGTGGCGCTGGGGGCCGCGATACAGGCCAACGTGCTGGCGGGTAACCGCAGCAGCGACGACTGGCTGTTGCTCGACGTGATCCCGTTGAGCCTCGGCATCGAAACCATGGGCGGACTGGCAGAAAAAATCATTCCGCGCAATAGCACCATTCCCACCGCGCGCGCGCAGGATTTCACCACGTTCAAGGACGGGCAAACCGCCATGAGCGTACACGTGGTGCAGGGCGAGCGCGAGATGGTGAGCGATTGCCGCTCGCTGGCCCGCTTCGAACTACGCGGCATCCCGCCGATGGTGGCGGGGGCGGCGCGCATCCGCATCACTTTCCAGGTAGACGCGGACGGGCTGCTGAATGTCTCCGCGCGCGAGCAGGGTAGCGGCACAGAAGCTCACATCACGGTCAAACCATCTTACGGTTTATCCGATGACGAGATCGCGCGCATGTTGCAGGAGTCCAGCCGCCATGCGCAGGGCGATATGCAGGCTCGCGCCTTGCGCGAGCAGCAGGTGGAAGCGAACCAATTGCTCGATGCCGTGCAGAATGCGTTGGATCTGGATGGTGCGGCCTTGCTGGACGAGGCCGGGCAGGCACGCATCCGCGCCGGGATGGACGGATTGCGCGCGGTGCTGCAAACTGGCGACATTCACGCCGTCAAGCGCGCCATCACCCAGTTGAACGATGCCACCGTGGCCTTTGCCCAGGCGCGTATGGACAAGAGCGTTTCGCGCGCGCTGGGCGGGCGGAAGCTGACCGATCTCGAGGTATGACTATGCCGCAGCTTATTGTGTTGCCCCACGAAGAACTGTGCCCGGCCGGAGTAGTATTCGATGCCGCGCCCGGCACTTCAATCTGCGATGCGCTGTTGCAGCACGGCGTGGAAATCGAGCATGCCTGCGAAAAATCCTGCGCCTGCACCACCTGCCACGTCATCCTGCGCGAAGGGTTCGATTCGCTGGCCCCGGCGGAAGAAACCGAGGAAGACATGCTGGATAAGGCATGGGGGCTGGAACCGAACTCGCGCTTGGGCTGCCAGGCGCTGGTGGGCAACAACGATCTGGTCATCGAGATTCCCAAGTACACCATCAATATGGCCAAAGATCATGGCGCAAGTCGCTCCGAGTGATGAATCGTAAGCGCCATGATCTTTCCCTCACCCCCGTTCCCCCTCTTCCGGAGGGCGAGGTGCAGTCTGTCGCTACGCGGGGTTCACGTTTAACGAAGGGCATGGATCATGAAATGGACCGACATTAACCAGATCGCCATCGAACTGGCCGAGGCGCACCCGGAAATCGACCCCAAAACCGTCCGCTTCACCGACCTGCACAACTGGGTGGTTGAACTTGAGGAGTTTGATGACGACCACAACCATGGCGGCGAGAAAATCCTCGAAGCCATCCAGATGGCGTGGATAGACGAAATCGAGTAGGCGATGGAAAGCTTGATGGCATTCTGGCGCTCGACCGCCAACCGCTGGCTATATGTTGCGGGTGCGCTGGTTATAGCCGGACTGATCGGCGCGGCGTTGTACCTGCAACACGTCATGCGCCAGGATCCTTGCCCGCTGTGCATGCTGCAGCGGGTCATTTTTATTGCCATGCTGGCGGTGTTCACTGTCGCCGCACTGCACAACCCCAAACGCGCGGGCGCAGCCGCCTATTCGGCGCTGATCGCGCTGCTCTCGCTCGGCGGCATCGGCGTGGCCAGCCGCCACATCTGGTTGCAGCACCTGCCCAAAGATCAGGTACCGGCCTGCGGCCCGGGCCTGGACTACATGCTGGAAAGTTTCCCCATGTCCGAAGTGTTGCAGGAACTCATGCACGGCTCCGGAGAATGCGCCGCCAAAGGCTGGACCTTTCTCGCGCTCGGTATCCCTGAATGGTCGTTGGTCTGGTATGTGCTGCTGGGTATCTGGGCCACGCTGATCGCACTCAAGAAACCGCAATAATCTGGCCGACTATCGGATGGCGCGGCGCCCCATTCGAAATCAGTTGATAGCCAGCATCCCCGTGAACACATTCACCGGTGTCGCTTCCAGTTTTTTGCTGTCCAGGCACAGCGCCATAATCTGCTGGCAGCGTTGCTCCGGGAAGCGCGTGCGCAAGTTGTCCAGAAACTTCCGTTCCAGCACCGGGATGCCTTCGGCGCGGCGGCGGCGGTGACCGATAGGATATTCAATTTCCACCCTTTCAGTACTGCTGCCGTCCTTGAAGAATACCTGGACGGCATTGGCGATGGAGCGTTTGTCCGCTTCGAGGTATTCGCGGCTGAAGCGCGGCTCCTCGACGATTTCCATCTTGTTGCGCAGCTCGTCTATGATCGGGTTAGCCGCGTGAAAGCTATCCTCGTAATGTTCCGCCACCAGATCGCCAAACGCGAGCGGCACGGCGACCATATACTGGAGGCAGTGGTCGCGGTCTGCCGAGTTCGCCAGCGGGCCGACCTTGGAAATGATGCGGATGGCGGACTCGTGGGTATGTATGACGATCCTGCCGATATCGCCCAGACGATGCTTCACCTGCTGGTGCAGGCGCATCGCCGCTTCGCACGCGGTTTGCGAATGGTATTCGGCAGGGAAGGAAATCTTGAACAGGACATTTTCCATCACATAACTGCCATAAGGTTGCGGCAGGCTGAAGCTGCGCTTCGCTTCCGGCTTGATCTGCTGATCCTTGTTGGTCTTGCTGAACAGTACGTCGTAGAAGCCCCATTGCGGTGCGGTCAGCACGCCGGGGATGCCCATTTCGCCGGCCATCGTGATCATCGCCAGGCGCACCGCGCGCGAGGTGGCATCCCCGGCCGCCCAGGATTTGCGCGAGCCCGCATTCGGCGAATGGCGGTAAGTGCGCAACGATTGCCCGTCAACAAAGGCTTGCGACAGCGCATCCACCACCTGCGCTTCGGTGCCGCCTAACATGCGTGTCACCACGGCAACCGAAGCGACCTTCACCAGCACCACGTGATCCAGCCCGACACGGTTGAAACTATTTTCCAGCGCCAGCACGCCCTGTATTTCGTGCGCCTTGATCATCGCGGTCAGCACATCACGGACGGTTAAAGGCGCCTTCCCCTCCGACACACGGCAACGGCTCAAGTAGTCTGCCACGGCGAGGATGCCGCCGAGATTGTCGGAAGGATGACCCCATTCCGCCGCCAGCCAGGTATCGTTGAAATCCAGCCAGCGGATCATCGCACCGATGTCCCATGCCGCTTTCACCGGATCGAGTTCGTGCGTGGTGCCGGGCACGCGCGCGCCGTTGCGCACCGTGGTGCCGGGCACCAGCGGGCCGAGATGCTTGGTACACTCGGGAAAGCGCAGCGCCAGCAGCCCGCAGCCCAGCGTGTCCATCAGGCAATTGCGCGCGGTATCGTAGGCTTCCGCCGACTCGATCTCCATGCGGCAGACATATTTCGCGATGTCCACCAGCACCTGATCCGGTGCCGGGCGGTCATTCATTTCTACATTGGCGCTCATTTTGTGTTCCTCAAATTAGACAAAGAACTATTAGCCACAGAGAACACAGAAAAAACCAATTTGCACAAAGAGAGGAGGTCTGATGGGCTAATGCCTGGCATCTCTGTGTGCTTTGTGTTCTCTGTGGCCGGATTTGGTTTAACGTTTCTCAATCGGCACCCACGCCAGATTCTCCGGCCCGGTGTAGTTCGCGCTGGGGCGGATGATCTTGCCGTCGGCGCGCTGCTCCATCACATGCGCGCCCCATCCGGTGACGCGCGAGATGACGAACAGCGGCGTGAACATATTGGTCGGCACGCCCATCATGTGATACGACACCGCAGAGAACCAGTCGAGATTGGGGAACATGTTCTTGCTTTCCTTCATCACGCTTTCGATGCGCTCGGCGATATCGAACAGGCGCATCTCGCCCGCCTCCGCAGCCAGCTGTTTGGCCAAGCGTTTGATGACTTCGTTGCGCGGATCGGAAATGGTATAGACCGGATGGCCGAAGCCGATCACGATCTCCTTGTTTGCGATGCGCTCGCGGATGTCGGCCCCGGCAGCATCGGCGTTTTCGTAATGGCTCTGGATGCGGAACGCTTCCTCGTTGGCGCCGCCGTGCTTGGGGCCGCGCAATGCGCCAATCGCGCCGGTGATGCAGGAATACAGGTCGGAATTGGTGCCCGCGATCACTCTAGCCGTAAAGGTGGAGGCATTGAACTCGTGCTCGGCGTACAGTATCAGCGAAATGTGCATGGCGCGCACCCACGACGCCTTGGGTGGAGCGCCGTGCAGCAGGTGCAAAAAATGCCCGCCGATGGTGTCGTCATCCGTCTCGATGTTGATGCGGTGACCATTGGTGCTGAAGTGATGCCAGTACAGCAGCATCGAACCGAAAGTCGCCAGCAGGCGATCGGTCAGCTCGCGCGTGATACCTTCGCTGTGGATCTCCGGCTCATGCTCGCAGATGCCGAGTATCGAGCACCCCGTGCGCATCACGTCCATCGGGTGGGCATTGGCGGGGATCGCCTCCAGCGCCCACTTGACGGCCTGCGGCAGGCCGCGCAGCGACTTGAGCTTGGCCTTGTAAGCCTTCAGTTGCGCGGCATCCGGCAACGTGCCGTGAATGAGCAGATGGGCGATTTCCTCAAACTCGGCCTGTTCGGCAAAATCCAGGATGTCGTAGCCGCGGTAGTGCAGATCGTTACCGGCGCGCCCGACAGTGCAGACCGCCGTGTTGCCGGCGACGGTGCCGGAAAGGGCGACGGATTTTTTCGGCTTGGGTAATGCGGGCTCTTCCATGTTTATTCCCCCTGTGGTTATCCGGCGCCCTGCCCGGCGAACAGCCGGTCGAGCTGCTGCTCGTAGGTGTGATAGCCGAGATGGTCGTAAAGCTCCATCCGCGTCTGCATCGCCGACACCACGTTCTGCTGCGTGCCGTCGGCAAGAATGTGCTGGTAGACATTTAGCGCCGCCTTGCTCATGGCGCGAAATGCTGAAAGCGGGTACAGCACCAGTTTGACGCCAACGCCGCACAGTTGCTGCGCGGTATAGAGCGGCGTAGCACCGAACTCGGTAATGTTCGCCAGCACCGGTACGTGAACGGCTCTGGCGAATTCGGCATATTGCTCCAGAGTGGTTACCGCCTCGGGGAAAATCATGTCCGCACCCGCTTCCACGCAGGCCTGCGCGCGCTCGATGGCCGATTGCATGCCTTCCACCGCCAGCGCATCGGTGCGCGCCATGATGACGAAGCTCGCATCGGTGCGCGCATCCACCGCCGCCTTGATGCGATCCACCATTTCGCCTCGGCTGACGATGGCTTTGTTCGGACGATGACCGCAGCGCTTCTGCATCACCTGGTCTTCGATGTGGAATCCTGCCGCGCCCGTTTGCGCGATTTCGCGCGTGGCGCGCGCGATGTTGAACGCGCCACCCCACCCGGTGTCAATGTCCACCAGCAGCGGCAAATCGCTCGCGGAGGTGATGCGGCGCGCATCCTCGCACACGTCGTGCAGCGTGGTGACGCCCAGATCGGGAATGCCGAGCGAAGATGCGGCCACGCCGCCGCCGGAAAGGTACAGCGCCTTGAGCCCGCTCTTCTGCGCGAGGATCGCGCAATAGGCGGTGACCGCGCCGACCACCTGCAACGGCTGGCTCTCTTCGGTGGCGCGGCGCAGCTTTTGCCCCGGGGTGCTGGAAATCTGGCTCATGTTTTTCCCTCTTCATCAATCAGTTCGCTGATGCTGCGCCATGCGCCCTGGATGTGGCGGCGCATCAGCATCTCGGCCAGCTCGCCATCGCGTTGCGCCAGCGCCTCGACGATCTGGCGGTGCTGTTGCAGCGCGGGGCGCGTGCGCTGCGCGTTGCGGCTGGTACGGTAGCGGCACATGCGCAGCAATTGGTATTGTTCGCCGCCGAGCAGGCCCATCAGCATTTCATTGCGGCTGCCGCGCACGATCCGATAATGGAAATCGAAATCGCCTTCGCTTTGCACATACATTTTGCCGTCGTGTTTCTCGATCTGCTTCTCGTGGCTATCCAGCAATTTTGACAATTGCAGAATCTCTTCGCCGGTCATTTGAGCGGCGGCGATATGACAGGCCAGGCCTTCCAATGCTTCGCGCACCGCATAGGTAACCAGGCGCATGCCTTCCAGGTGGCGCAAAGCCTCTCGTACCGGCCCGCGCCCCATGCCAAAACGCTCGGCCAGCTCGGCTTCGTTCAGCTTATTGCCTTGCGGTATCTCGCCGGTGATGATGCTGTGCGCCAACCGTTGTGCCGCAATGTCCGCAAGAGTGCCTTGATGGGGAGCGTTAACCGACATAAAGCCGCCTCGTTTGTCGACAATCTTCCTGCATTATGCGCAATAACCTGGATAAATCGCAATCGATTTCTACGATTGTCGACAAAATGCTCTGCAAACTGAAGGGTTGGGGGCGTGTTCAATCGTGGGTTTGCAAACGGGTTGCCTGATAACCTGCGGGAGAAACTACCTCATCGGCCACATCAACTGGCTTGAGGCGCGGGTGCGACGCCCGCGCATGCAGACAGAAATCAAGCCCGGATAAAAGCCGCGCGCCCCAGATGAGGTGTACTGAAACTCACTGGCACATCGAGTATTCCACACCGTCGGCGTTGATGATCGGATAGCCGCTGGAGTTGCGGGTAACCGTGACGCGAGCAGGCTGCAAGTCAGGCTGCTCCGGAGGGCTGGAAAAATAAAGCAGCCCGTCGCGCACCGCCCACCGTCCGCTGCCGCCGCTGTCATGTTGCCCGGCCACCGTGCCGTAGCGCCCGCTGTTGTAGGTTTCGCCGCGCCCGGAATTGCTGTAAGTGCCGTTGCCGAAAAACTGGTAGCGGGTGGTATTGGAGGTGCCGGTGTATTGGTTGTATTTGAAAGAGCACCACGCGGATGAAAGCAGCAATTGCGACAACTGGTCCGGAGCGCCTTTGGCGGTGGTTGCAGGCTCACCCGATGCCTTGGAACGGCCCGCGCCTCCCGTGCTGTCACCCATGCGCTGCAAGCTGATCGGGATAAACCCGAGCTGCAAGGTGAGCGACGAACCGTTGATCTGGTAAGGCAGCGTATTGCTTTGCCCGCTCGCGCTCAATACCAGCGTATTGCCCCGCGCCTGCCAGGTGAAGGCATCCCCCTCCAGCGTGCCCGTGCCGTCCTTGTTGAGAACCAGATAGGGCTGGCCGTTCAGGGCCCATTGCCCAGCCAGCTTCGGGTCTGCCCACGCGCTGGATGCTGCAAGTATTGCCAGCATCACTGTCAGCCATTTCAAAATTGCTTGCCGATCCATGATCTTCCCCCGATAGAAATTTTCAGTCTTGGGCTGCCAAAACAACTGTCGCATCTTTGCTGCGGCTTCTTCCTCCCGCCCCATCGCGATGATCTCCATGGCCGCGTTGCGCCGGGCACGCTTCTCCGGCGAAATCCTCTTCGCCGAACGCCACCGGCTTCTCCGGCAGCGGTTTGTTGCCCGGCGCGGCCCGTATTTTCAAAACTCGATCAATTTTATCTTGTGACGCTTTGCGTTTGCTGCCAGCGTTGTATCCAGCGTGGCTAGTTGGCTTGCCTCCAATTCCAGAGCAACTGCAAGATGCAGCGCATCTCCGGCGCGCAAGCCGTGCGCGTGTTGCTGTACCATTTTTGCCGCCTGCCGGAATGCGTTGCGGCTGACCGGAACAATCCGCAAACCGCCGTCCGCCAGCGCCTCGAACTCCTTGCGCACCCGCTTTGCGTAAGCCTCGCTGATCTGGCCGGTGTGCAGCTTGATGGACAGGGCGCTGTAGAATTCTGCCAGCAGCCAGTCAGAACAGACCGGCGCATCGCGCAGCCCGGCAAACCAGGCGGTGACGGCCTGCGTTTTTGGCTCGGTGGTCAGCAGCGGCACGATTACGCCGGTGTCGGCGTAAACCATCAGTAGCGCGCCTCCTGGCGCATGGCTTCGACGACAGGCGCGGTCATCGGCATGGAGGCTTGCAGCCTGGTGATGCGTGCCAGAAACGCGGCCTTGTCGAACGGTTTCCCGGGTGCCAGAGTGATTGCGCCGTTTGGGGTAATGCTGGCCTCAACGCTATCCCCCTCTTTCAGCCCGGCAGCGCGCGCGCATTCAACCGGCAGGCGCACCGCCAGGCTGTTGCCCCACTTTGCCACTTGCAGTTTCATTGTTTTCCCGTTTGTATATCCACGGATATACAATACGGCTCTATGCGGGTCATGTCAATGAAAATCCATTTCATTGTACTTTGGTGCAGGCACACAAGCTGGCAGGCTCGCACCCGGTCAGCGCATCTTCGCCACCGCCTCTTCCACCCGCTCCACCGCGATGATTTCCATGCCCGCGATTTTTTGTTTGGGCGCGTTGGCTTTGGGGATGATGGCCTGGGTGAAGCCGAGCTTGGCGGCTTCCTTCAAACGTTCCTGGCCGCGCTGCACCGGGCGCACTTCTCCGGCGAGGCCGACTTCGCCGAACACCACCAGTTTTTCCGGCAGCGGTTTGTTGCGTAGCGATGAAACGATTGCCAGCAGCACGGCGAGGTCGGCGCCCGGCTCGGTAATTTTCACGCCGCCCACGGCGTTGATGAACACGTCCTGATCGAAGCAGGCGATGCCCGCGTGGCGGTGCAGCACGGCCAGCAGCATGGCGAGGCGGTTCTGTTCCAGTCCCAGCGACAGGCGGCGCGGGTTGGGCGAGTGTGCTTCGTCCAGCAGCGCCTGGATCTCGACCAGCAACGGGCGCGTGCCTTCCTGCGTGACCATCACGCACGAGCCAGCCACCTGCGCGCCATGCTGCGAGAGGAACAGCGCGGACGGGTTGCTCACTTCGCGCAATCCCTTCTCGGTCATGGCGAACACGCCGAGCTCGTTCACCGCGCCGAAGCGGTTCTTGAAGGCGCGGATCAGGCGGAAGCTGGAATGGGTGTCGCCTTCGAAATACAACACTGTGTCCACGATATGTTCCAGTACGCGCGGCCCGGCCAGCGCGCCTTCCTTGGTGACGTGGCCGACCAGGATCATGGTCACGCCCGCGCTCTTGGCGACGCGCGTGAGCTGCGCGGCGCATTCGCGCACCTGCGCCACCGAGCCGGGCGCGGAGGTGAGCTGCTCGGAATACACGGTCTGGATATGGAATCTATCACCGCCACGTCCGGCTTTTCGCGGGCGATGGTGGCTTGGATTTTTTCGAGCTGGATTTCCGGCAGCAGGTGTACCGCATGTGCGTCCAAGGTCAGGCGCTTCGCGCGCAACGCGATCTGCTGCGCCGATTCCTCGCCGCTGACGTAGAGCACTTTCTTCGCCGGTGCGAGGTGCGCCAGGGTTTGTAACAGGAGAGTGGATTTGCCGATGCCGGGGTCGCCGCCGATCAGCACCACGCCGCCCTGCACCAGCCCGCCGCCCAGCACGCGGTCGAATTCGGCGATGCCGGTCGGGGTGCGCGATACTTCCGCCGCATCCACTTCGGACAAACGCTGCACGGCGCCGCTTGCCGCCAGCGCGCTGTAGCGGTTCCTGCCCGCAGCAGGCATGGTCTCCGCCACGGTTTCCACCAGCGTGTTCCACGCCTCACAGTGCGGGCATTGCCCCTGCCACTTCAGCGTCTGTCCTCCGCATTCGGTGCAGCTATAAATAGTTTTTGCTTTTGCCATATTCTCGAGGGTGTCTCTAAATTCAGTCTATTGATGTTTTCATAATACATGACACACACTCCGTTCGGGCTGAGGTATCGAAGCCCCAAGCTGCGAACCGTTCTACCCTTCGATACCTCAGGGCGAACGGGTGTAATGATTTATGGAAACCTCAATAATCGTGCGCGACGGAAGATGAAATGGCCGCTACAGTTCGAGCACGCTACCCGCGCAGGTCTGCGCCTGTTCCAGCCGCGCCAGCGTCGGCAGCAGGTTGAGGCCGGTTGCCTGTTTCAGCGCGGTTGCCTGTTCTTTGAGGTCGCCCAGCGCAATGCGGACGGGTTCGCCCGCAGCGGCGAAAGCGGTGGCGTTGCCGCTGTCGCAGGAGGGGAACGCGAGGGCGCGCCCATCGAACGCCGAGCGGATGCGCTCCAGGCTATCTTTGAAGCTGCGCCTGCGGCTAAGCAGGTTGGCGGCCATGATGCCACAGTTGTTCAGGCGCGATTTCGTGGCGAGATAGAAAGCCGGGGTGTCGAGCGCGCCGGAGCGGGCGTTTTCGTCGAAGCCGTCCACCAGGATCAGATCCCATTTTTTGTTGCTGTCGGCCACGAATTCTGCGCCATCGCCGATCACGATCTTGAGCCGCTTCGGGTCTTCCGGCAGCTTGAAGAATTGCCGGGCGGCGGCGACCACAGCGGGTTCGATCTCCACCACGGTGAGATTTGCCAGCGGGTAGTTGCGGTACAGGAATTTGGCCAGCGAAGCGGCGCCGAGGCCGATCAGCAGAACTTTACGCGGGAAGCGGGTGTCATCCCTCAGTAGCAGCGAGGCCATCATCTCCCGCGTGTATTCCAGCTCCAGGTTCCAAGGCCGCGCGATGCGCATCGCGCCCTGCACCCAGTCCGAGCCGAAGTGCAGGCTGCGTACGCCCGCCTCTTCGCGGATGTCTATGGAGATGGCCAATTATTTTGCTGCGGGCACTCCACTCGCGGCCGCCTTGCTGTCGGCTGCCTGCTTCAGGGCTTCTGCGGCTTCCGGCGGCATGTAGTTCTCGTCGTGCTTGGCCAGCACTTCGTCGGCCCGGAAGACGTTGTCCTCGTGAACCTTGCCCTGCGCCACCACGCCTTTGCCTTCCTTGAACAGGTCGGGCAGGATGCCTTTGTAGATCACCGGCACGGTTTTCGCGTTATCGGTGATGTTGAAATGCACGGTCACGCCGTCGCCCTGGCGCTTGACGCTGCCTTCTTCCACCAGTCCGCCAAGGCGGAAATTCCGGCCTTGCGGCGCTTCCTTGTTATAGACCTGGGTGGGCGTAAAAAACAGGCTCACATTATCTTTCAGCGCGTAGAGCACCAACCCGACAGCGGCCCCCAGCGCGGCGAGCGCGATAATGATGAACACAAATTTTTTCTGGCGTGGCTTCATGCTATTCCTCTTTTTCCGCGTCGCGCAGCAGGCGCAATTGCTGCAAGGTTACCTTTCTCTTGTGGCGTACCAGCAGGGCTTCCATGATAAAAATCAACAGCGTCACGCCGTACGAACCCCACACGTAAAAGCCATAGCCCTTCATGGCAAAAAATTCGCCCCAGTTCATAACCGCACCTCCGGCAATTCCTGCACCCACTGGTTGTTGCATTCCCGTTCCAGAATGATGCTGCGCACCCGCGTCAGCGCCACCGCGATGGCATAAAACCAGCAGGCGAGCAGCACAATAAACATGGCCTGCTGCATGGCGGCGTGCATGCTGGTGCCGGTAAACTTGATGGTGGCTCCCTGGTGCAGCGTGTTCCACCATTTCACCGAGAAATAAATGATCGGCACGTTGACCGAGCCGATGATGGCGAGCAGCGCGCTGGCGCGATCCGCGCGGCGCGGATCGTCAATCGAGGCGTGCAGTGCGATGAAGCCCAGGTAAAGGAACAGCAGGATCAGTTCGGAGGTCAGGCGCGCGTCCCACACCCACCAGGTGCCCCACATCGGTTTGCCCCACAATGCGCCGGTCCACAGCGAAATGAAGGCGAACAGGGCGCCAGTCGGCGCCAGCGCGGAAGCCATCATGGAGGAAAGGCGCGTGTTAAAAATCAGCCCCAGCGCGGCGTAGCCCGCCATGACCAGATAGACGAACATGGACATGATGGAGGCGGGCACGTGGATGAAGATGATGCGGTAGGCTTCGCTTTGCTGGGCGTCGGTCGGTGCCACGAAGAAACCGATATACAGGCCGACCGCAAACAGGATGGCGGACGACCATGCGAACCACGGTGCCAGCTTGCCGGTCAGCGCGTAAAAAGTGGAAGGTGCTGAGTATTTGAACCAGTTGATAGCCAACGTTTCGCTCCGTTTTGTAACAGTGTCAGTTATTCCATCGAAATCCGCAATGCGTGGGCGGTGACCCAGGGCGTGAACGCCGCCGACAGCACCAGCAGCGCCCCCAGCAGCAGCAGATGGGGTGCTACGCTGGTGCCGGAAGAAACGGCTTCCACCGCGCCGGTCCCGAAAATCAGCACCGGGATGCACAGCGGCAACACCAGCAGCGACACCAGCACGCCACCGCCGCGCAACCCCAGTGTCAG
>VIKH01000052.1 GCA_008080515.1 Gallionellaceae bacterium
AACCGGAGTTGGACTGCGCCAATTCGCAGCAAGCGCTGTCGGCCATGTATGCCGCCGATCTGGTGGTGGCGCTTTCCGCCTACAAGCATCACGCGACCGATTACGCCAACGTGCTGTTGCCGGTTGCACCTTTCACTGAAACCTCCGGCACTTATGTCAGCACCGAAGGCCGCGTGCAGAGTTTCAAGGGCGCGGTCAAGCCGCTGGGCGAAGCGCGCCCGGCGTGGAAAGTGCTGCGCGTGCTGGGCAACCTGTTGAATGTTTCCGGCTTTGACTACGAGAGCAGCGAAGCGGTGCGGGACGAAGTGCTCGGCGGCAACAAGGATATTGCAGGAAAACTGGATAACACTTTGCCGGGTATGGTGCTGCAAACCTCCTCTCTAGAAAAGGGGGCGCAACCGGGAGAGCTTCAGCGCGTGGCTGAAATACCGATTTATGCCGCCGACGCCATCGTGCGCCGCGCTGCCGCGCTGCAACAAACCAGCGATGCCGCGACACCCGCCGTGACGATGAACGGCGAAGAATGGAAAAAAATCGGGGTATCGCCGGGCGTTCAGGTAAGAGTCACCCAAGGGGAGAACAGCGTGGGCATGACCGCTGCGGCAGATGACAGTCTGCCCGCCGGTGTGGCGCGCGTGCCTGCCGGTCACGCCGTTACGGTGGGGCTGGGCGCGATGTTCGGGAACGTGACCGTGGAGCGTGCATGATGGAGCTATTGCAAACTATACAGCAGATGGGGCAAGGCCTGCTCGGCGCGGCCTGGTTGCCGGTCTGGACTGTGGTCAAGATACTGGCGATCGTCCTGCCCATCATGGGATCCGTTGCCTACCTGACGCTGGCCGAGCGCAAGATACTGGGTTGGATGCAGGTGCGCCCGGGCCCCGTTCCGGCTAACTCGAGCAAATTCCTGTTCCTCGCTGCGCCGGTGCTGGCGCTGGCGCCCGCGCTGGCGGCCTGGGCGGTCATTCCGTTCGATGACGGCATGGTGCTGGCGGACGTGAATGCCGGTTTGCTCTACATCCTGGCCATGACCTCTCTGGGGGTGTACGGCATCATCATTGCGGGCTGGGCGTCCAACTCGAAGTATGCGTTCATCGGCGCGTTGCGCTCCTCGGCGCAAATCGTTTCATATGAACTGGCGATGGGTTTCGCGCTGGTGTGCGTGCTGCTGGCAGCACAGAGCATGAACATGGGCGACATCGTGCGCGGGCAGCAGAGCCAATACGGTCTGTTCGGCTGGTATTTCATCCCGCTGTTCCCGATGTTCGTGGTGTACTTCATCGCCGGCGTGGCGGAAACCAACCGCGCGCCGTTCGATCTGGCCGAAGATGAATCAGCGATCGTCGCCGGGTTCCATACCGAATATTCCGGGATGGGCTTCGCGCTGTTTTTCCTGGCCGAATACGCCAACATGATCCTGATCTCGGCGCTGACTTCGGTGATGTTCTTGGGCGGCTGGCTGTCGCCGGTTCCCTTCCTGCCGGATTCCCTTATCTGGCTGCTGGCCAAGATGAGTTTGTTCCTGTTCCTGTTCCTGTGGTTCCGCGCGACATTCCCGCGCTATCGCTATGACCAGTTGATGCGCCTGGGCTGGAAAGTGTTTATCCCGCTTACGCTGGTATGGGTGGCGGTGGTTGCGGCGTGGATGCAGACACCGCTATGGCTGTGGTGATAGAAGATAATGGCTAATAATTTCTTCAAGACATTTTTCCTGACCGAACTGCTTCAGGGCTTGTCGGTGACCGGGCGCTATTTCTTTGCGCGCCATATCACGGTCGAGTACCCGGACGAGAAGACGCCACAGGGCTTCCGCTTTCGCGGTTTGCACGCGCAACGGCGCTATGCCAGCGGCGAGGAACGCTGCATCGGCTGCAAACTGTGCGAAGCGATCTGCCCGGCGCTGGCGATCAAGATCGAAATCGCCGAGCGCGAGGATGGCACCCGCCGCACCACCCAGTACGATATTGATCTGACCAAGTGTATTTTCTGCGGCTTTTGCGAAGAATCCTGCCCGGTGGATGCGATCGTCGAGACCCGTGTGTACGAATACCACGGCGAGAAGCGCGGCGATCTGTACTACACCAAGCCTATGCTGCTTGCGAATGGTGACAAATACGAAGAGCAGATTGCCGCAGATCGCGCTGCGGACGCGAAATACAGATAAAGGGTGTGTTGATGAACCTTGAATCACTGGTTTTTTATTTGTTTGCCGCGATATCCGTGTTCGCCGCACTGCGCGTGATCACCGTGCGTAACCCGGTGTATGCGGCGCTGTTCCTGGTGCTGGCGTTTTTCAGCATGGCCGGTATCTGGCTGCTGCTCGAGGCGGAGTTCCTAGCTATCACTTTGGTGCTGGTCTATGTCGGCGCGGTGATGGTGCTGTTCCTGTTCGTGGTGATGATGCTGGATGTGGATCTGGTGCAGTTGCGCGAAGGATTCTGGCGCTGGTTCCCGGTTGGCGCGCTGGTTGCTGCCGTCATGGTGTTTGAGATGGTCATGGTGCTGGGCGCGCGCCAGACTTCGGAGACCGGAGCCAACCTGGCCAAACATGCGGCCGATTACAGCAACACCAAGGAGTTGGGGCGGCTGGTCTACACCGACTATGTGTATCCGTTCGAGCTGGCTGCCGTGCTGCTGCTGGTGGCGATCGTGGCCGCTATCGCACTGACCTTGCGCCGCCGCAAGGGCGTCAAGTCGCAGGACGTGGCGCAGCAGGTGGCGGCGAGGCGCGAAGACAACGTCCGCCTGGTGCAGATGCCTGCGGAAAAAAAGGTGCCCACAGCCGCGAACCAGGAATCAGAAAAGACCTGACCGTCGGCAAGAGATTACAAGGAAATGCAATGCTAAACCTGACTCTTTCGCATTACCTGATACTGGGTGCAGTGCTGTTCGCCATCAGCGTGGTGGGCATCTTCCTGAACCGCAAAAACGTCATCGTGCTGCTGATGGCCATCGAGCTGATGCTGTTGGCGGTAAACACCAACTTCATCGCATTTTCGCATTACCTGAACGACACGGCGGGGCAGGTTTTCGTGTTTTTCATTCTCACCGTGGCCGCCGCCGAAGCGGCGATTGGCCTGGCGATTCTCATCGTGCTGTTCCGCAATCTGCGCACCATCAACGTGGATGACCTCGGCAGTTTGAAAGGATAGATTGTGAGCATGCAAAATCTCTATCTGCTGGTTCCCTTGGCGCCCCTGGTCGGCGCCATCGCGGCCGGGCTGTTCGGCAAGGCGCTGGGGCGCGCCTGGTCGCACCGCATCACCATCGCGCTGGTGGCGGTCTCCTTCTTTGCTTCGCTGCGCATATTCATGGATGTGCAGGCTGGCCACACCTTCAACGGCGCTGTGTACCAGTGGATGACCTCGGGCGACACCAGCTTCGAGGTCGGTTTCCTGATTGACCATCTTACCGTGCTGATGATGCTGGTGGTGACCTTCGTTTCGCTGATGGTGCATATCTACACCATCGGTTACATGGCGGACGACCCCGGCTACCAGCGCTTCTTCAGCTACATTTCGCTGTTCACCTTCTCCATGCTGATGCTGGTGATGGCCAACAACTTCCTGCAACTGTTTTTTGGCTGGGAGGCGGTGGGCTTGGTCTCCTACCTGCTGATCGGCTTCTGGTACAAGAAGGAAACGGCGATCTACGCCAACCTCAAGGCCTTTCTGGTCAACCGCGTCGGCGATTTCGGCTTCCTGCTCGGCATCGGGTTGGTGCTGATGGTGTTCGGCACGCTGGATTACGCCGCAGTCTTTGCCAACGCGGCCAGCCATGCCAATGAAATGGTGCCAATCCCGGGAGTGTCGTGGAATGTGATGACCGCCATCTGCATCCTGCTGTTCATCGGCGCGATGGGCAAGTCGGCGCAATTCCCGCTGCACGTCTGGCTACCCGACTCGATGGAAGGCCCGACCCCGATCTCGGCGCTGATCCACGCCGCCACCATGGTGACTGCCGGTATCTTTATGGTATCGCGCATGTCGCCGCTGTTCGAGCTGTCCGACACCGCGCTTTCCTTCGTCATGGTTATCGGTGCGATCACCGCGCTGTTCATGGGTTTCCTAGGTATCATCCAGAACGATATCAAGCGCGTGGTGGCCTATTCCACCCTGTCGCAACTGGGCTATATGACCGTGGCACTCGGCGCCTCGGCCTACTCGGTGGCGATTTTCCACCTGATGACCCACGCCTTTTTCAAAGCGTTGCTGTTCCTGGCTGCCGGGAGCGTCATCATCGCCATGCACCACAACCAGGACATCCGCTACATGGGTGGCCTGAAGAAATACATGCCGATCACCTGGATCACCTCGCTGATCGGTTCGCTGGCACTGATCGGCACGCCGCTGTTTTCGGGTTTCTATTCCAAGGACAGTATCATCGAGGCGGTCGCGCTGTCGCACCTGCCCGGTTCCGGCTTCGCTTACTTTGCGGTGGTGGCCGGGGTGTTCGTCACCGCCTTCTATTCGTTCCGCATGTATTTTCTGGTATTCCACGGCAAGGAGCGGTATGACGAAGCGCCGCATGACGGCCATCATTTGGCCGACGCAGGGCATGCCGCCGATGACCATGCTGCGGCGAGCGACGCACATGACGATCATGGACATCATGCCGGCAAGCCGCACGAGACGCCGTGGGTGGTGACGCTGCCGCTGATCCTGCTGGCCATTCCTTCGGTGGTGGTCGGCTACCTCGCCATCGAGCCGATGCTGTATGGCGGTTATTTCGGCAGCTCGATCTTTATTTCCGAAAATCACCACGCCATGAACGAGATGCGCGAGGAATTCCACGGCCCGTTTGCCATGGTGCTGCATTCGCTGATTACCTTGCCGCTGTGGCTGGCGGTAGCCGGCGTAGCGGCCTCCTGGTACTTCTACCTGAAGCGCCCGGATATTCCTGAAGCAATCAAGAACAAGTTCAGCGCCATTTATATCCTGCTGGACAACAAATATTACTTTGACCGTTTCAACGACTGGTTCTTTGCCGGCGGCGCGCGCGGGGCCAGCCGCCTGCTGTGGAAGTTCGGCGACGTGAAGCTGATAGACGGCTTGATGGTGAATGGCTCGGCGCGGCTGGTCGGCATGTTTTCCGGCGTGCTGCGCAAGGTGCAGACCGGCTATATTTACCATTACGCGTTCTCCATGATTATCGGAGTATTCGTGCTGCTGACACTGCACACCTGGCTGGCGTAGCGCAAAGCGAGAAACTGAAGGAATAACCGAATGATTTTTGGACTCCCTGTGTTAACTGTCGCCATCTGGCTGCCGATCATTTTCGGCATCCTGGTTCTGGTCACGGGTGGCGACCGCAACGCGCCGCTGGCGCGCACCGTCGCCCTGGTTGGCGCCATTCTCGGCTTCCTGGTAACGCTCCCGCTCTACACCGGTTTCGACCGGGCTACCAGCGCCATGCAGTTCGTCGAAATGCAGGACTGGATACTCCGCTACAACATCCATTACCACCTCGGTGTGGACGGTATCTCGGTACTGTTCATCCTGCTCAACAGCTTCTTTACCCCGCTGGTGGTGATCGCCGGCTGGAAAGTGATCGAGAAGCGCGTGGCGCAATACATGGCCGCCTTCCTTATCATGTCCGGCTTGGTCAACGGTGTGTTTGCCGCGCTGGATGCGGTGTTGTTTTACGTGTTCTGGGAAGCCATGCTGGTCCCGATGTTCATCATTATCGGCGTGTGGGGCGGCCCCAACCGGGTGTACGCGGCGGTCAAGTTTTTCCTCTACACCCTGCTCGGCTCGCTACTGATGCTGGTTGCGCTGCTCTACCTCTACAATCAGTCCGGCGGCAGCTTCGAGATTCTGGATTACCACCAGATGGCGATCCCGATGACCGCGCAGATACTGGTGTTCATCGCCTTTTTTGCCGCGTTCTCGGTAAAAGTGCCGATGTTCCCGGTGCATACCTGGTTGCCGGATGCGCACGTGGAAGCGCCCACCGGCGGCTCGGTGATTCTGGCCGCGATCATGCTGAAGGTGGGTGCCTACGGCTTCATCCGCTTTTCGCTGCCGATCGTGCCGGACGCCAGCCACAAGCTGGCTGGTGCCATGATCGTCCTGTCGCTGATCGCCGTGGTCTATATCGGGCTGGTCGCGCTGGCCCAGTCCGACATGAAGAAACTGATCGCCTATTCCTCGGTTTCGCACATGGGTTTCGTCACGCTGGGTTTTTTCATCTTCAACGCCTACGGCATGGAAGGTGCGCTGATGCAGATGATCTCGCACGGCTTCGTGTCGGGCGCGCTGTTCCTGTGCGTCGGCGTGATGTATGACCGGGTACACTCGCGCCAGATCGCCGATTACGGCGGTGTGGCCAACACCATGCCGAAATTTGCCGCTTATTTCATGCTGTTCGCCATGGCCAACAGCGGCTTGCCTGGCACCAGCGGCTTCGTCGGCGAATTCATGGTCATCATGGGAGCGGTCAAAGCCAATTTTTGGTACGCCTTCCTCGCCGCCACCACGCTGGTCTTCGGCGCGGCTTACACCCTGTGGATGGTCAAGCGGGTGGTCTTCGGCGCGGTAACCAACCACCACGTCGCCGAGATGAAAGACATCACCGGGCGCGAAAAGCTGGTGCTGGCGGTGCTGGCGCTGACCGTGCTGGGCATGGGGCTCTATCCGCTACCGTTTTCCGAAATCATGCACGCATCGGTGAACGATCTGCTGGTGCATGTCGCGCGTTCCAAGCTGTGAGGAAGCCATGAATTATTTAGCAACCCTGACTCCTGTTGCCGCAGAAATTTTCCTGCTGGTTATGGTGTGTGCGATCCTGATCGCCGATCTGTTTGTCACCAACCCGAACAAGACGCTGACTTACCTGCTGGTGCAATTGACGCTGCTGGGCTGCTCGGTGATTACCGTGGCCACCCACCAAAGCGGTGTGACACACTTGTTCCACAACATGTTCGTGGACGACCTGATGTCCGATGTGCTCAAGCTGTTGAGCTATCTTGCCTTGTCCATGGCGCTGGTGTACTCGCGCAATTACCTGATGGTGCGCGGGCTGTTTTCCGGCGAGTTCATGGTGCTGGCGCTGTTTGCGCTGCTCGGCATGATGGTGATGATTTCCGCCAGCCACTTTCTCACTCTCTATCTCGGGCTGGAGCTGCTGTCGCTTTCCCTTTACGCGATGGTCGCGCTGCAGCGCGATTCCGTCTCCGCCACCGAAGCGGCGATGAAATACTTCATCCTCGGCGCGCTGGCTTCGGGCATGCTGCTGTACGGAATGTCCATGCTGTACGGTGCCACCGGCACGCTGGAAGTGGCGGCAGTGTCGGACGCCATCAAGGGCGGTGTGCAGAACCCGCAACTGCTGGTGCTCGGCCTAGTGTTCGTGGTATCCGGGCTGGCGTTCAAACTGGGCGCGGTGCCTTTCCACATGTGGGTGCCGGACGTATACCACGGCGCGCCCACCGCCGTGACCATGCTGATCGGCACCGCGCCCAAGCTGGCCGCGTTCGCCTTCGTCATGCGCATTCTGGTGGAAAGCATGCAGCCGCTGGTGGCGCACTGGTCCGACATGCTGGCGATCCTCGCCGTATTGTCCATGGCGCTCGGCAACATCAGCGCCATCGCCCAGACCAATCTGAAGCGCATGCTGGCCTATTCCACCATCGCGCACATGGGCTTCATGCTGATCGGCGTGTTGAGCGGCGGTGTCGAGGGCTATGGCTCGGCGATGTTTTACGCGGTGGTTTACGTGCTGATGAGCCTAGGCGGCTTCGGCATGATCATGCTGCTGTCGCGCGAGGGCTTCGAGGCGGATACGCTCAACGACTTCAAGGGCCTCAACCAGCGCAGTCCGTGGCTCGCCTTCATCATGCTGCTGCTGATGCTGTCCATGGCCGGCATCCCGCCCACCGTGGGCTTTTACGCCAAGTTCTCGGTGTTGAGCGCAGCGGTGAATGCCGGGCACATCCCGCTGGTGGTGCTGGCGGTGCTGTTCTCGCTGATCGGCGCGTTCTATTATCTGCGCATCGTCAAGCTGATGTATTTTGACGCCCCGGAAAGCCATGCCCCGATCTCCATCCAGCCAGACAGCGGTTTGCTGATTTCCGCCAACGGCCTGGCGGTGCTGGCGCTGGGCATTTTGCCCGGCACCCTGATGTCGGTCTGCTCGGTGTCGGTAAGGCAGTCACTGTTGTTGCATTAGCCCCGGAATATACAGTTGGGGGTTGCAGGTGCGAGTCTATTCGTGTCCGCCAATGCAGCAAACACGTTTTCGGAACAACTCGACTCTTAAATCATGAAAATCACCCCACCATTCGGCTACCCTGAAATTGTCGCACTCAACAAGAGCCAGCACGTCGCCCTGCCCAAGCCCGGAGAAGCACCGGATTTTTGCCGCAGGCTGAACGCATTGCCCGTCAGCTACAGCGAGTTCGCCCGCGCATCCCACGATTACCCGCTGGTATTCATCAGCGGCGATAACGGCAAGACGTTCGGGGCGGTAGCGGTGCTGGGGTTGCAGAACGGGCAGAACCTCTTTGTTGATGCGGCGGGCGCCTGGGACAAATCGGTTTATCTGCCGGCCTATATGCGCCGCTACCCGTTCTGTATGGCAAAAGTCAACGTGGATAACGTGACGAAAAATGAGCGCATCATATGCGTGGCGCAACACGCCATCGCCGCAAAAGATGGCGAGGCGCTGTTCGATGAAAAAGGGGGCGCGTTGCCGCGTTGGGTCGAAATGGAAAAGCTGCTGCACGAATACGAAGCGGACCTGATCCGCACCGAAGAGATGTGCGGCATTCTCAAGGAGCACGATTTGCTGGAACCGTTCACGATGCAGGCGGTGAGCAACGCGGGCGACACAAAACAGCTCGCCGGCATGCACCGCGTGGCGGAAAACAGGCTCGAAGCGCTCGGGGGCGACCCGCTTCGCACCCTCATCAAGAAAGGCGTGATGGGCCGGATATACGCCCACCTGCTCTCTCTGGATAACTTTGCACGCCTGCTCGACCGCAGCGCGGGTGCGCAACACCCGCAGTAGCGTAGCCGGAGGGAAACACGAAGGGATATATAGGCGCGAAACCCGCAGACGCCAAGCCGTCAGGATTGTTCGCTGCGCACACCCTGAATGCCGATGATATTTTATTTTCCTATTTTCTATTGACCACACGCAGCGATTCGGGTAATTTCGCCCGCTGGCAGGATGCAGTTTCAGGGAATTCTGGGCTTTCAAAACCAAAACAAGGAAATTCGAGATGGCAAGAACGTCACCAAAACGGCCACAGTCATGTGGTGCGCAATCTCCCCGTTTGCTTACGCTCACAACGCTGGTTTCTGCGGCGCTCGGGGTGCTGATAGCAAATCCGGTGTACGCCCAGCAGCGACCCGATGCGGGCAGGGTGCTCGATACCGTCAAGGAGCCGAGGCCCGTACCCAAACCCGCTCCCGAAATAACCGTTCAACCTGAAGCCAAGCCCGCACTAAAAGCGCAGCCCGGATTGAAAGTCAAGGTGGCGGCTTTCCGGATTTCAGGCAACACGGTCTTTTCCGAGGCAGCGCTCCTTCCTCTCGTTTCCGGCCAGATCGGCAAGGAACTGGATTTTGAAGAACTCAACCAGGCCGCCAACAAAGTTGCCGTGTATTACCGCAGCAAGGGCTACTTCCTCGCGCAGGCTTACCTTCCCGCCCAGCAGATCACGGACGGCAAGGTCGAGATTGCCGTGCTGGAAGGCCGCGTCGGCGAAGTCAAGCTCAACACAAAAGAAAATGCGCGACTGCGCGAATCCAGAACGAAAAGCATTCTGGGCGCGATCCAGCCGGGCGACCTGATCAACGAGCGCAGCCTGGAGCGCGGCCTGCTGCTGCTGAACGACATGCCCGGCGTGATCGTCAAATCCACCCTGGAGCCTGGCACCAAAGTGGGCACGGCAGATGTGGCGGTGGAACTGGGCGATGACGGCAAGCGCGTTTCCGGCTCGGTCAAAGCGGACAACTGGGGCAGCCGCTTCACTGGCGAATACCGCGTGGGCGCAGATCTGAACCTCAACAACCCATCCGGGTTCGGCGACATGCTTTCGGTGAGCGCTCTGACCTCCAACGGCAACGGCTCACCGATGGGACGAGTGTCCTACGTGGTGCCGGTCGGCTCCTGGGGCACCAAGCTGGGGGCGAGCGCATCCAAGCTCGACTATACCCTGGGCAAGGACTATACCAATTTGCTGGCGCATGGCACCGCGACGGTCGGGTCGGTCTATGCGCTGCATCCTTTCGTGCGCACCCGCAACTTCAACGTGGTCGGCATCGTCGGGGCGGACAGAAGGCGGGGCTTTCCGGCGATTTCAGCGACAACGTTTTTGGCGGTAGCCTGAACACCTTCTCGCTGACAGTCACCAGCGGCGACGTTGATATCAGGACACCCCTCAAGAAAACCATAGACCAGTCCGCCGGCGGCTACAGCACTTTTGGCTCCTATAACAAAGTTAACTACGAATACCAGCGACAGCAGGCGTTGCCGCGCAACTTGTCGTTGTTCGTTTCGTTGAGCGGCCAGACCGCATCGAAGAACCTGATTTCGGCGGAACAGTTTGCTCTGGGCGGCCCCAACGCGGTGCGCGCCTATCCGGTGGGCGAAGGCGTGGGTGACGAAGGGGTCGTGGTCAATGCAGAACTGCGCTGGAACGTGCCGCAGACCCCATTCATGCTGAACGGCTTCCTCGATTACGGGCATTCCATGCTGCACAAAACCCCGTCTGCCGCCGACATCGCGCAGGGCAACCCGAAATACCGCAATATTTTTGGTTACGGCGTAGGGCTGAATGTGGGCAAACCGAGCAGCTACCTGCTGCGCACCAGCATCGCCTGGCGTAGCGACCGGAAAGACAATCCGCCTGTAGCCGATACGACAGACCGCAACCCGCGCGCGTGGGTGCAGCTCACCAAATGGTTCTAGTGCTCGCACATCCGTTCGTGCTGAGCCTGTCGAAGCATGAGCCAGTCGAAGCGTGAGCCTGTCGAAGCAGATAGGTGGGTTGAGTTAGGCGCGATTTTTTTCGCCGTAACCAACAAACCGGAATGATGTTTTGTTTTAGAGCCGCTTAACCAAGCAGACCAGACCTCAGGAGCAATAACAAAATGATGAACGCAAAATCTTCCGCTTCCACGAAAACTTCCGCAACCGCCAAAGCGCAACGGAAGGCGCCCGTGAAAAAATTCACCGTCAAGATTTCCGGCGGCAAGACGCTGACCTACATCTTCCGCGCGCGCCCGGCGATCAGCGCCATCCTGGCGGCGCTGATCTCCTCGTTCATGGGATACACCTACGCGCAGGAGATGCCCACCGGCGAGCAACTCGTGGGGGGGGCCGCGACCGTCTCCCGGCCCAGCGCCAACTACATGCAAATTGACCAGAGCAGCGCCAGGGCGGCGATCAACTGGGAAAGCTTCAGCATCGGCAGCGGCGGCCACGTTCATTTCCAACAACCGGGCGCCGACGCCGTCGCGCTCAACCGCGTGGTTGGCAGCGGCCAATCCCACATTTACGGCCACCTCTCTTCCACCGGCCAGGTATTTCTGATTAACCCGCACGGCACCCTGTTCGCCCCCGGCTCGCAAGTGGATGTCGGCGGCTTGGTCGCCTCTACACTGGACATCAGCGATGCCGACTTCATGGCGGGCAACTACGCCTTCGCCAACGGCGGCGCTACCGGTACGGTTATCAATCAAGGCACCATCAACGCGGGCTATGCCGCGCTGCTCGGCCCGCAGGTTTCCAACGAAGGCGTGATCGTCGCGCGGGCGGGCGGCACCGTGGCGCTTGCTGCGGGTGACCGCGTCAACTTGGATCTGGTGGGCGACAACCTCATCAGCGTCAGCGTCAGCGCTGCGGCGCTCAACGCCAACGCCGCCAACAGCGGAACCATCCAGGCCGACGGCGGCCATGTCCTCCTCACCGCGCGCTCCGCCAACGCCTTGCTCGACACCGTCATCAACATGGATGGCGTCATCAAAGCCAACAGCCTGGTCAACAGAAACGGCACCATTATCCTGGATGGCGGCGACGCGGGCGTCGTTTCCGTAACCGGTACGCTCAACGCCTCTTCCAATTCCCCTCTCCCCCCGGGAGAGGGCGGGGGTGAGGGTATTGGCGGCACCGTCAAAGTCCTCGGCGACAAAGTCGGCCTGTTCGGCAACGCGAATGTCAACGTCTCCGGCGATGCCGGCGGCGGCACCGCCCTGATCGGCGGCAACTTCCAGGGCAAAGGCCCCGAAGCGAACGCCAGCATGACCTATGTCGGCAGCGGCGCAAGCATCAACGCCGACGCAATCACTTCCGGCAACGGCGGCAAAGTAATTGTCTGGTCCAATGATGCGACCCGTGCATACGGTTCGATCTCTGCAAACGGTGGGGCGCAGGGCGGCAATGGCGGCTTTATCGAAACCTCGGCGCATTTCCTGGATGTTGCGGGTAGTCGCGTGAGTGCGGGTGCAGCATCCGGGCAGGCTGGAACATGGCTGCTCGACCCGACGAATATCAACGTTGTTGCTGTCGATCCTGCGGATGGTTCTTATACTGTATTGTTGACCGACGTGGATGCCTTTGGTGATGGCGATAAGCTGGGCGTACCAGACTTTTTGACCTCCATTGATGTTGCATCGATCAATGCGTCAGGCACGAACGTTACCTTGCAGGCGCTCAACAACATCAGCTTCAATACATCCGTGAACATTGCCACAGCGGGCGTGGGCCTGACGGCACAGGCGGGCAACAACATCTTGTGGGGTGCCAATACCATCACCACCAACGGCGGTGCAGTCAGCTTTACCGCGAACGATGCGGCTAGTGGGGGTGCTTCCGGGGCAGGCGGTATCTCAGGTACCGGTGCGATTTCTACATTCGCAACAGCTGGCGCAACTAATGGTGGCGCGGTTACTCTCGCGGCATCGGGCACGGGCGCCATTGCTGTCGGCGCAATTGATTCTCACGGCATCTCTGGCGTGGCTTTAACAGCGGGCGGCAATGGCGGCCTCGTTTCCATTTCAACAGTGGATGGAGCCATTACGACAGGAACCATCAACACCTCCGGCGGTAGTGCGGGTGCTGCCACGGCTGGCGCGGCATTTGCTGGCGGTAATGCCGGTGGAGTCACGGTTCAGGTAACGGCAGCCTCGGCCGCAAGAGTGCTTGGGCTGGGTGCCATTACGGCGACGGGCGGGGCAGGCAGCACGGCGACAGTCCTAGATGGGGTCGGCGGCGCTGGCGGAACTGGCGGCGCAGTTAGCGTCACCGGCACTGCCGGAGCATTCGGCGCTTCCCTTGCAACAGCCGCCATCAACACGACTGGCGGTGCGGGTGGGGCCGCCCTTGATGCGGGCGCTGCTGGCGGTATAACTGGCGGCGTGGGCGGCGCGGCGGGCACCATCACGCTGGCAGTTAATCAGAGCATAGTATTAAGTGGCGCCATGACGGCTGCTGGCGGTGCTGGCGGAGCCGGTGCCGCAACTGCATTGGATTTTGGCGGCAATGGCGGGGCGGGCGCTGCGGTGTCTGTAACGTCGAATACGGCCTCGGTTTCCTTGGGAGCAATTACCACCACCGGCGGCGCGGGGGGGGCCAATAATGGTGCCGGAGCCGGTATTGCTGGCGCAGATGCGAACATCACGGCGAACGCTGGCGCGAGCACTGCGTCAGGTACCTCGACTGGTGGCGATATCACCGCCATCGGCACCATCAGCGTCGGAACGGGGCTCGCCAGGTTCTTCACCGGTAGCGTGGCAAGCAGCGCCACCTCCCCGGTGGCATCCGGCAGTGGCCGATTCCGCTATAACAGCGATGAGACCGCAACTAACTACACACTGGCTCTTGGCACCGGCAGCTACGTGATTTATCGCGAGCAGCCGCTGCTCGCTGTGAACGCAACTAGCACGCTTACAAAAGTGTATGGAGATGACGATCCTGCAACGCGAACGTTCAATATTGCGTCGGGGTATGTCAACGGCGATAGCGCTGGCGTGACGGGTACATTTGCGCGCGTTGCAGGAGAAGGCGTAGGCAATCATGCTCTGGCCACAGGCACGCTAGTATCGGATGTCGGCTACGGTTTCACGTTCAGTCAGAATTTATCGATCACGCAGGCGCCGGTGACCGGCGTATTGGCCACCCCCGCCCAGACCAAGGTATACGGCGCGGACGAACATCGGGCACCTTCACCGCGCCGAGCGCGAACTACAGCACTGCGGCGCTGGGCGTGGGCAACGCCCCGACGCTGGGCATCACGGCAGCGACGGTGACGGCAACGATCGCGAACCAGACCAAGACCTACGGCCAGGACGACCCGGCGCTGCCCGCGGTGACGCTGGGCGGGCAGGTGAACCGCACCGCGGTTGACTGGATGGCGAACAACACGGTGATCAACGACACGGCCGGAGCCGCGCTTGCGGACACGCTGACGGGCCTGACCCGCGCGGCGGGCGAGACGGTGGCGACCTACAACATCACGGGGGCGACGTTCGGCGGGCTGACGGGCACCTCGGCGGGCAACTACAACGCGCTGACCGCGTTGACGGGCACCCCGACGCTGGGCATCACGGCAGCGCCGGTGACCGGCGTATTGGCCACCCCCGCCCAGACCAAGGTATACGGCGCGGACGAGCGACGGCGCTCGCGCGCGCGGCGGGCGAGGCGGTGGCGACCTACAGCATCACGGCGGGCACCTTCTCCGCGCCGAGCGCGAACTACAGCACCGCGGCGCTGGGCTTGGGCAACACCCCGGCGCTGACGATCAACCCAAAGACTGTGAATCTTGACGGCTCCCGTATTTATGATGGCAGTCAAAACTTCGTTGCAGGCGCATTTACTCCGACCATCACCGGCACAGTCGCGAACACGAGCATGACCGACTGGAACGGGAATGTTGCTACAGTCGTGGGCACTGAAACTTTGACAATTGCCAGCGGCACGGGGACGATTCCGGTTAAGAGCGTGAGTGCTGGTGTGCAGACCTTGACGTCAGGCTCTTTGGCGCTCGGCAACGGCACGGGCACGGCGTCGAACTACACGCTCACCGGTGGTACGCACACAGGGGTAGTGACACTCAGGGCTCTGACCATGAGCGGCATCACAGCCGCAAACAAAACCTATGACAGCAACACGACTGCTACGGTCAGCACTGCTGGTGCGGTATACACTGGCCTAGTTGGGGTGGATGCCGTTACGGTAAACGCTACCGGCACCTTTGCCGACAAGAATGTGGCGAATGGCAAAACTGTCAATTTGGTCAGCGGCTACACTGGTGCGGACATAGGCAACTATGCAATCACCGACCAGGCGAGCACCACCGCCAACATCACCCAACTGGCATCGGTAACGGCAACCGGAACCGGCAACTGGTCGGCTGCGGGAACCTGGACGGGTGGGATGATACCGGACTTGGCTAACGTTGCAGCAGTGGTTATACCGGCAGGGGCGAATGTTAATTTCGATATAGCCTCCGCTACGGTGAACAGTGTTACCGGCACGGGTACTGGCGCACTGACGGTCAGCAGTGGAGCGTTGAACATAGCCAACAACCTGACTCTTGGCGGCTATACTCAAACTGGCGGAACAACCGCAGCCGGAGGAAGCTTCACCGTCGCGGGCGGCGTCAATCAGACAGGCGGCAGTATCGCGGTAGCCGGGGCAACCAGCTTGAATTCAGGCGGGGCCAATATCGTGCTGGACAATGCAGCCAACAATTTCGTCGGTTTGGTGGAGGCTAACGCTGGAGCCGGAACAGTGAGCATCCGCGATGCAAACGCCCTGCAAGTTGGAAATATCACGGGTAGTACGGTAACGCTGACGGCGGGTGGGAATATTACGGGCAACGGCATCGGGCCGCTCATCACGGCACCTACCGTGACCGTAATTTCTACTGGCGGGATGATCGGCACGGGAGTCGGCAATCAATCAACGGGCCTTAGTTTTGGCACCACAACGACAACGATCACCGTTGGCGCCTTGACCACGGCAGACTTGTATGGCAACGGCACGAAGCCAACGATTGTTGCGGGCGTACCGGTGCCATCCACCGTGTATTGGGAGGCTGGTGTCACATCAGTTGGGCAGAGCAGCGCCGTATCGGCTGCTTTGGCCAGCACGATGGTTTCGGCCAGCGCGTCGGTGGGAGCAAGTTTCGGCACCGCCAGCATCGCGCAGCAGATCGCCAACGGCTTTGCGGGCGAGATCGGCATGAGCCCGCCGGGGATTGACAACATCATCGGCGAGGGCATCAGGTTGCCGGAAGGTCTGGGCGAAGAGGAGGAGCGCAGGCAACGCCGCTAATGCTGACTTGCTTTGTTGTTCCAGAAATTCCGCCCTTCGGGGCGGAGTTTTTTTGTGCGTCCGACGGGCTGCTCTTGCAGGTGCGAATTCACTTTGTAGAGTTTGGCAGAGCTTTGCATAGCCAACTGGCTATTGATCCGGCCAAGTGAAGTTTGAAGTCCATTCGCCTTGAGGTATCGAAGGGTAATGGGCTTCGATACCTCAGCCCGAACGGAAAACTTCAAACATAATCTGGCAGAATCAATAAGTTGGCAAACCACGCCAACCAAGCCATCGGTTAACGCCAGCAAGTCATTGGTTATTGCACCCCGTGGGCGTTCCGCGAACACAAAGCATCCTTTCCGGTTCGGTGTACGATTTCTGCCGTGCTACAAACCCGGGAAGGGGAAGATCATGAGCAACACCATCACACTGCCGCAGGCCATTTTCAAGCGCCTGGAAAAAATCTCTACCGGAACACGGCGCACACCGCAATCCATCATCAAGCAAGCGATAGCCGATCGGCTGGAATATGAAGAATGGGCTTTAGAGCAGATAGATGCCGGGTTGGCGGATATTAATGCGGGCCGTGTTTATTCAACCTTAAAACCGCAATTCAAGCCACAGAGAACACAGAGCACACAGAGAAACTGCGGCAGTTTGCCAGTAACTTATGGTTTTCCCTCTGTGATCTCTGTGTGCTCTGTGGCCAAGTAAGTTTTTCAGGTTCAAGGGAAGAAGCCTATAAAAAGCTGGGTGTCGTTAACCGTGAGCGCAAAAAAGCAGCTTGAGCTTTCTGCGCGTTCCGTCGTAAACATGGAGGCTATCCGACTGTATATCGCCGCCGATATACCCAGCGGAGGCGGAACGGGTTATCGAGAGTGTGCTTGCTGCTGCTGACAGGCTGACGGATTTTCCCGTGCTGGGGCAAGTTGGAAGAAGGCCGGGAACCCGTGAACTTGTCTTGACGAAGTACCCTTATACGATCATCTACCGCCTGACATCGAAAAAGGTCATTATCGCTGCCGTGATTCACCAATCGCGCATGAACCGAAAATGACCGTAATCTGATCTGCGTTGCGCAAGCCAGTCATCGCGTGATTTTTCGCAGGTGAGATCGGCGCGAACCCAATGGATGCTGGGATTCCGGCAATTCTCTCTGCGGGGATTGGAGAACGTCGGCGGCGAGTTTAACCTGGTTGCGATGACGTGGAATCTGAAGCGAATGTTTGTGCTGGCGGGGTAGTTTGGGGCAGCGCTTGCCTGCGTCGCCAGCATCGCGCAGCAGGTAGGATTGCCCCACAAAAAAGCCCGGTGAGTCCGGGCTTTTTCTGTTCTCCGCTACGCGATCCGATCAGTCATCGTTGCCGCGATCCTTGCGATGCCGCTCGCGGTTATCGCGGCTCCGATTATCGCGAACGTCGCCGCCGCTGTAGGAATCGCGGTTGTCGCCCGCATTGCTGTCACCCAGCACGGTGACGCCCACGCGCACCGTCGAGCCGGGTTGGTAAGGCAGCCGGGTGGTGACATCCTGCCCGTTGTAGCGGTAGGTCACGTTGTAGCCGCGAATAACTTCGCGGGTGTTTTCCACTTGGCGGCAGCGCCGTTCTTCGCGCGGCTGCGGTGTCGAGGTTGCCGCTTGCGCGGCGCCCTGGCTCGGGTTTGCGACACGGTCTCCGATGATGGCCCCGGCTATCGCGCCCGCCGCTGTGGCCACGGTGTTGCCGGTGCCTTGTCCGATCTGGCTGCCCACCACACCGCCCACCACGCCACCCACCAGGGCGCCGCCGATGGAGCGCTCTTCCACCGGCGCGGATTTGGCCACTGCTCCGACCGAGCTGACGGTTTCAGTCCAACACTCCTGCTTGGGCTCGGATACGCGCTCGTAGATCGGTGTGCTCGAAATTACTTTGGCCGTATCCACAAAATCCGCCGCCCAAGCGTTGCCCGCACAAATTGCCACTACCACGCTCGGTACCAGTCTTTTCATTGCGTATCCCTCCGGGGTTATCAAAATGATGCACGCTTCCATTGACCTGCCGTGCCGCAAAATGTTCCTTGAGCTTACAATCAGCATCTCGTCGGTTCAACAGACGGGATCAATTTATCGCGCAAACCTTAACCTGCACTTAAGAACACCTCTAAAAATTCGAGTTTCGTCAGTCCGGCGAAGGCCCTGGAATCCAGTATTTTCAATAAGCTGGACACCGGCTTTTGCCGGTGTGACGAATTATCCTGAAAACCGCAATTGAAACTACAAAAAACCGCTCACGCTTCGACAGGCTCAGCACGATTAGAGGTGGCCTTAATTAAGGAAGCGCAGATTTATTCGGTTCTGTCGTTCCCGTTTGGGCGGGAACCCAGTCAAATAAAGGCACTGGATCCCCGCCTGCACCCGCAAGGGGTACGCCGTATTTGTAAGGGGCTGAAGCCACAACAACACACGCAGCGCGGGGATAACGAATAAATCCGCGTTTCCCTAACGTTTGGCAGAGCAACATTGAGAGGCATCCTGTTACGCTTGCGCCGCCTTGTGTACCTCTTGTGCGATAGTTTTGGCCCAGTGCTGTACCGCCGCCCCGTCGTCGCCCTCCACCATCACGCGCAACTTGGGTTCGGTGCCGGAAGGCCGCAGCAACACGCGCCCCTTGTCCCCCAACGCCGCTTCTGCGGCAGACACGGCGGCGCGCACCCCGGCATGCCCGGATAAATCCACGCCCTTGGCGATACTGACATTCAGCAAGGCTTGCGGGCACAAGACCAAGTCTGCCGCCGCTTGCGCCAGGGTCTGGCCGGATGCGCGCAAAGCGTGCAGCACCTGCAAGGCGGAGATGATGCCGTCGCCGGTGGTGTGGCGATCGAGGCAAATGATATGGCCGGAGTTTTCTCCTCCCAGTTGCCAGCCCTGTTGCTGCAATAGCTCCATGACATAGCGGTCACCCACCTTGGCGCGGGCGAACGGCACCCCCATCCGCCGCATGGCGTGCTCGAAAGCCAGATTGGTCATCAGCGTCCCCGCCACGCCCCCGTGAAGCGCGCCCTGCGCCTTGCGGTGTTTGGCGATGACGTACAGCAACTGGTCCCCGTCGTAGAGGCGCCCTTCCGCATCCACCATCACCAGCCGGTCGCCATCGCCATCGAGTGCAATGCCCAGGTCGGCCTGGTGTTCGCGCACCGCCTTTTGCAAATTGGCCGGTGCCGTTGCGCCGTAGCCATCGTTGATATTCTTGCCGTCCGGCAGGATGCCGATAGCCTGCACGTCCGCGCCCAGCTCGTGAAATACCGGGCGAGCGACGTGGTAGGCAGCGCCGTGCGCGCAATCCACCACCAGTTTCAGCCCGCGCAAATCGAGATCGTGGGGGAAGCTGCTCTTGCAAAATTCGATGTAGCGCCCCGCCGCATCGTTTATGCGTTTGGCCTTCCCCAGCCTGGTCGAAGGCATGGTCACGATGGGGCTATCCAGCCCCGCTTCGATGGTGCGTTCGGTTTCGTCCGGCAGCTTGGTGCCGTTACCGGAAAAAAATTTGATGCCGTTATCTTCAAACGGGTTGTGCGATGCAGAAATGACTATGCCTGCCTGCAAGCGCAACGCGCGGGTCAGATAGGCTACCGCCGGTGTCGGCACCGGCCCGAGCGCCGACTCCAGCATGTAACCGGAAATGCGCGTGTCCTTGCCGATCAGCACGCCGGGGTTCTCGCCTTGCGCCAGATGCCAGTCGGTGGCGGCCAGCACCTTGCCCGCCGAATATCCCAAACGCATCACAAATTCTGGCGTGATGGGGTGTTCTCCGACCCGCCCGCGTATGCCATCCGTACCAAAATATTTTCTACTCACTCTGTTACTCCACTCAAATTGCAGACAGTCCTGCCGTCAATCGCATCCCAAACCTTCAGCGCATCCACCGTGGCGCACACGTCATGCACCCGCAGGATGCGCGTGCCACGCTGCACCGCGAGCAACGCCGCCGCCACGCTGGCTGGCAACCGTTGTTGCACATCCTGCCCGGTAATCTCGCCCAGCATGGATTTGCGTGATAGGCCCACCAGCAGCGGCATATCCAGTTCCTTAAACCCTCTCAAACCGCGCAACAAGGCCAGATTGTGCGCCAGCATCTTACCGAAGCCAAACCCCGGGTCAACCACGATGCGGTTCCGCGCGATTCCCGCCGCTTCTGCAGCAGCGATGCGCGACCGCAAAAAATTCTTCACTTCACTTACTACATCCTGGTAGTGCGGCTGTTCCTGCATGGTTTGCGGCGCACCCTGCTTATGCATCAGACACACCCCGGCGGCACTGCCCGCCACAGCCGCCAGCGCTTCCGGCAGTTGCAGCGCGTTGATGTCATTAATCATGCTCACCCCCGCCGCCAGTGCCGCCCGCATGACTTCCGGCTTGCAGGTGTCCACCGACACCGGAGCAGATATTCCACGCAAGCCTTCGATCACCGGCATGACGCGATCCAATTCCTGCTGCGCGCTGACCGGTAACGAGCCGGGGCGGGTAGACTCGCCCCCGACATCCAGGATATCGGCACCTTCCTCCAACAACTGGCGGGCATGAGCCAGGGCAGCATCGCGCAGCACATAACGCCCGCCATCAGAAAAAGAATCGGGGGTGACATTCACTATGCCCATGATCAATGGGCGGGTGAGGTCAAGCTGGAATTTGCCGCAGAAAAGCATGAAACAGTCGCCAGTCGCCAGTCGCCAGTTTCGTCTTGTCCACTACGCGGATTTAACTAATCACTGACGGCTAACGGCTGCTTTTCAGGTTCCCTGCGCCGGTTGGGTGGGTGTTGCGACCGACGTGGCAGGGGCGGCATCCTGCGGCGGTTGCGCGCTCTGGCTGGGCGGCACCGGTTTGGGCGGGCGCGGCGGTTTGCCGCCCATGATGTCGTCGAGCTGCTCGGCATCCAGAGTTTCATATTCCAGCAGCGCTTGCGTCATCGCCTCGACCTTGTCGCTGTTCTCTTCGATCAGCCTGCGCGCCAGAGCGTACTGCCGGTCTATAATGCGGCGGATTTCTTCGTCCACCTTCTGCATGGTCGCTTCGGAAACATTCTTGTGGGTGGTGACGGAGCGCCCGAGGAAAACCTCGCCCTCGTTCTCGCCGTAGACCATCGGCCCCAGCGCGTCGCTCATCCCCCATTGGGTCACCATGCGCCGCGCCATGTCGGTGGCGCGCTCGAAATCGTTGGAGGCGCCAGTGGTCATCTGGTGCATGAAAATTTCTTCCGCGATACGCCCGCCGAACAGCACCGCAATCGTATCGAGAATACGGTTCTTGTCCATGCTGTAACGGTCTTCAGCAGGCAGTTGCATGGTCAAGCCCAACGCCCGCCCGCGCGGGATGATGGTGACCTTATGCACCGGATCGGTCTTGGGTAGCAGCTTGGCCACCACCGCATGGCCGGACTCGTGGTAGGCGGTATTGCGGCGCTCCTCCTCGGGCATGATCATGGAGCGGCGTTCCGCACCCATCATGATCTTGTCCTTGGCCGACTCGAAATCATCCATCTCGACAAAGCGTTTGCTGCGTCGCGCGGCAAACAGCGCTGCCTCGTTCACCAGGTTGGCCAGGTCTGCACCAGACATGCCGGGTGTACCACGCGCCAAGATTTCCGCCTTCACATCGGAAGCAACCGGCACCTTGCGCATATGCACCATCAATATCTGCTCACGGCCACGGATGTCAGGCAACGGCACCACCACCTGGCGATCGAAACGCCCCGGGCGCAGCAATGCCGGATCGAGCACGTCGGGGCGGTTGGTCGCGGCAATCACGATCACGCCACTGGCACCCTCGAAACCATCCATTTCCACCAGCAGCCTGCTCCCCGCTGGCGCCCGACCGCATCAATCTCGTCAATGAATACGATGCAGGGGGAGTGCTTCTTGGCCTGCTCGAACATGTCGCGCACGCGCGCCGCGCCTACGCCGACAAACATCTCGACAAAGTCGGAGCCGGAGATGGAGAAGAACGGCACTTTTGCCTCGCCGGCAATGGCTTTCGCCAGCAATGTTTTGCCGGTGCCCGGGCTACCCACCAGCAGCACGCCGCGCGGAATGCGCCCGCCCAAATTCTGGAATTTGGTCGGATCGCGCAGGAAATCCACCAGTTCGGATACCTCCTCTTTGGCCTCGTCGCAACCGGCCACATCGGTAAACGTAACGCGCTCTTTGGAGTCATCCAGCAAGCGCGCCTTGCTTTTGCCGAAAGAAAAAGCCCCGCCGCCCTTGCCACCCTGCATCTGGCGCATGAAAAAAATCCACACGCCAATCAGCAACAGCATCGGGAACCAGGATACAAAGATACTCATCAGGAACGACTGCTCTTCTTCGGGGCGCGCCTCGATTTTCACACCGTTCTTGATGAGGTCGGACACCAGCCACAAATCCTGTGGCGCATAGCTGGAGATGCGCTTGCCGTCATTGGTTACCGCCTTCAGCGTGCGCCCTTCGATCGTCACCTTGGAGATGTGCCCCTGCCTGACTTCCTCCAAGAATTGCGAGTAATCCATTTGCGCCTGCACGGATTGCTGCTGGCGCGAGCTGAACTGGTTGAATACGGTCATCAGCACCAGGGCGACGACCAGCCAAACTCCGATGCTTTTAAACAGGTTGTTCAAAATTGCTCCTCAAATTGGCGGATGCCAAGCTACATACCCCGCATTAAACACTGTCCCGCCTGATTACTCAAGCGGTTACAACTTTCCCAAGCCTAATAGATACACTTCGCTGCTGCGGTCGCGCGAGGCTTTGGGCTTGCGCGTCACCGCACGGGCAAAGTGGCGTCGCACCTGCTTGACATAATCCTCGAAGCCCACTCCTTGGAACAGTTTGATAAGGAAAGTGCCCTCCGGTTTCAAATGCCGCAAAGAAAAGTCCAGCGCCAGTTCTGCCAGGTACATAGCGCGCGCCTGGTCGGACACGCTGATGCCGCTGATATTGGGGGACATGTCGGAAAGCACAAGCCCGATCTGCCTGCCGCCCAGCCGCTCTTCCAGTTGCGCCAGCACGCCGTCTTCGCGGAAATCACCCGGGATGAACTCGACGCCGGATATGGGTTGCATCGGCAACAGATCGAGCGCAATCACCTTGCACCCTTTTGCGGCAGCCACCTGCGACCAGCCGCCGGGAGCTGCACCGAGGTCAACCACCGCCATGCCGCGTTTCAGCAAATGGTCGCGCGCGTCAATCTCCAGCAGCTTGTAGGCCGCCCGCGAACGGTAGCCCTCCTTCTGCGCCAGTTGCACATAGGGGTCGCTGACATGCTCTTGCATCCACTGTTTGCTGGTCTTGGTGGGCTTCATCGCTTAAAATGCCGTGGTATTTTCAGCTCGTAGCCTGTAGCTCGTAGCGGGTAGCCAACCCCGGTTTTGCTGCAAGCCATGAGCTACCCGCTACAGGCTTACCTTTGGAGTCCCCATGCTTACGCTCACCGTATTGCAGCGTCAAAACCTCAAGGCGCGCGCCCACGCGCTCAACCCGGTAGTCATGATCGGCAACGCCGGCCTGACCCCATCCGTGCTGGACGAAATCCGCCGCGCGCTCAAAAGCCATGAGTTAATCAAGATTCGCGCTGGCGGCGAACGCGCGGAGCGCGAAGTCATGTTGCTGGAAATCTGTGAAACGCTGGACGCCGCTCCGGTGCAACACATCGGGAAAATTCTGGTGGTGTACCAACCGCAAGAGGATGAGCCGGAAAAAAAGCCGACAAAGCGCAAGGGGAAACCGCTCACCAAGAAACAGATGGGCAGCAGCAGTCGGTAGGTGGTCTTGTCCGCCACGCGGATATGGTTTAACTAACGGCTGGCGATTGCCGATTAAATATACTGCACATCCACCACCTCGTATTCCCTCACCCCGCCTGGCGCCATCACTTCGGCCACATCCCCGCTGTACTTGCCGATCAGCGCGCGCGCGATGGGCGAGCTGATGGAAATTTTGCGTTGCCTGATGTCCGCTTCATCGTCGCCGACGATCTGGTAAGTCACTACATCGCCATTCCCGACGTCTTCCAGCACTACCGTCGAACCAAATACGCAACGGCCATCGGCGTTGATGGTTTTCGGGTCAATGACCTGCGCGCTGCCCAGCTTGCTTTCCAGCTCTACGATGCGCCCTTCGATGAAGCCCTGGCGCTCTTTGGCGGCATCGTATTCCGCGTTCTCGGACAAATCCCCCTGCGCGCGCGCCTCGCTGATCGCCTTGATTACCGCAGGGCGCTCCACGGTTTTCAGTTTGTGCAACTCGGTGCGCAACAGCTCTGCGCCGATTACGGTTAATGGAATCTTGCTCATGCGATAGTATCCGGTGCGCCAATCCGCCCGGCGGAGCCGGGCAGGCGGCGGTGCTGCGCCTGCAAATCGTAAATCTGCAATTCGGCCAGATGCTGCATACCCAGGCAGGCAGCGCGGGCGCCTGCCAGCGTGGTGTAATAAGTGATCCGCCCCTGCAAGGCGGCATGGCGGATGGAATAGGAATCCTGCATCGCGCTGCGTTTGCTGTCCACGGTGTTGATGATCAGCTTTACGTCGCCGTTCTTGATCATGTCCACGATATGCGGGCGGCCTTCGGCCACTTTGTTTACCACCGTGACTTCCACGCCCGCCGCACGGATCACCGCTCCCGTGCCGCGGGTGGCGAGAATGGAGAAACCGAGCGCGCGCAGCGCCTTGGCAACCTCGGCTGCACCGGGCTGGTCCGCCTCGCGCACACTGATAAATATCTTGCCGGAAGCAGGTAGCTTGACGCCTGCCGCCAGTTGCGACTTGACGAAGGCTTCGGCAAAAGTTTCCCCGATGCCCATCACCTCTCCGGTAGATTTCATTTCCGGGCCGAGTATGGTATCCACGCCGGGGAATTTGATGAACGGGAACACCGCTTCCTTTACCGAATAATACGGCGGGATGACTTCCTGCACGACGCCCTGTCGCGCCAGCGTCATGCCCGCCATGCAGCGCGCCGCCACCTTGGCCAGCGGGACACCGGTGGCCTTGGACACGAAAGGTACGGTGCGCGAAGCGCGCGGGTTCACTTCCAGCACATATACCGTTTCGCCCTGGATGGCGAACTGCACGTTCATCAGCCCGACCACGTTCAGCGCCTTGGCCATCGCCACGGTCTGGCGCCGCAGCTCGTCCTGCATCGCGGGCGACAGGCTGAACGGCGGCAGCGAGCAGGCTGAATCTCCGGAATGCACTCCCGCCTCTTCGATGTGCTCCATGATGCCGCCAATCAGCACCCGCGCGCCATCGGATACCGCATCCACGTCTACCTCGATCGCATCGTTGAGGAAACGATCCAGCAGGATGGGCATGCGCTCCGGCCAAACCCTGGACATCTCCTCGGCATCGCGCATGTAGCGCTCAAGGTCGGGCTGCGCGTGGATGATCTCCATGGCGCGCCCGCCCAGCACGTTGCTTGGCCTCATCACCAACGGATAGCCGATCTCGGCTGCACCGGCAACCGCATCGGCCACATTGCTGGCCGTCCGGTTTGGCGGCTGTTTCAAATTCAATTCGCGCAGCATGGCCTGGAAGCGCGCCCGGTCTTCCGCCATATCAATCATGTCCGGCGTGGTGCCGATGATGGGCACGCCGTTCTGTTCCAGGCCGCGCGCCAGCTTCAAGGGGGTTTGCCCGCCATACTGCACGATGACGCCGAGCGGCTTTTCCACCGCCACCACTTCCAGCACATCTTCCAGCGTGAGCGGCTCGAAATACAGCCGGTCGGAAGTATCGTAATCGGTGGACACGGTTTCCGGGTTGCAGTTGACCATGATGGTCTCGTAACCGTCTTCGCGCATCGCCAGCGCGGCATGCACGCAGCAATAGTCGAACTCGATGCCCTGCCCGATGCGGTTCGGCCCGCCGCCCAGCACCATAATTTTTTTCCTGCCACTCGGCTGCGCCTCGCATTCCTCCTCGTAGGTGGAATACAGGTAGGCGGTGCTGGTGGCGAATTCGGCGGCGCAGGTGTCCACGCGCTTAAACACCGGGCGCACTCCCAGCGCATGGCGATAGGCGCGCAGCGCTGCGGCATCCGTGCCCAGCAGCGCCGCCAGGCGCGCATCGGAAAACCCGCTGCGCTTCAGTGCGCGCATTTCTTCCGCCTTGATACTTTCCAGCGCCCGCCCCGCCAGAGCCAGTTCCTGGCGAAGCAGGTCGGCAATCTGCACCAGAAACCACGGGTCTATCTTACTCAGGGCAAATACTTCTTCCAGAGTCATACCCGCACGGATGGCATCGGCCGCATACCAGATACGTTCCGGCCCCGGCGTGCCAAGTTCGGCGATAATCCGCTCCCGGCTGGCAGCCGTTTCGTCCAGCCCGTTGACGCCCACTTCCAGCCCGCGCAACGCTTTCTGGAAAGACTCCTGGAAGGTGCGGCCGATCGCCATCACCTCGCCTACGGACTTCATCTGGGTAGTCAGGCGGTCGTTGGCCTGCGGAAATTTCTCGAAGGCGAACCGGGGAATTTTTGTGACCACATAGTCTATGGTCGGCTCAAATGATGCGGGCGTCGCGCCGCCGGTGATTTCGTTCTTCAGCTCGTCCAGCGTGTAGCCCACCGCCAGTTTGGCCGCCACCTTGGCGATCGGGAAACCGGTCGCCTTGGAAGCCAGCGCCGAGGAGCGCGACACGCGCGGGTTCATCTCGATCACCACCATGCGCCCGTTTTCCGGGTGGATGGCGAACTGCACGTTGGAGCCGCCGGTATCCACGCCGATCTCGCGCAACACCGCGACGGAGGCGTCGCGCATGATCTGGTATTCCTTGTCGGTCAAGGTCTGCGCCGGTGCCACCGTGATCGAATCGCCGGTATGCACGCCCATCGGATCCAGGTTCTCGATGGAACAGATGATGATGCAGTTGTCGTTGCGGTCGCGCACCACTTCCATCTCGAACTCTTTCCAGCCGAGCAGCGATTCCTCGATCAACAGCTCCCTGGTCGGGCTGGCCTCCAACCCGCGTTCGCAGATTTCCACGAACTCCTGGCGGTTGTAGGCGATGCCTCCGCCGGAGCCACCCATGGTGAACGAGGGGCGAATCACTGTCGGGAAACCCATCACCTGCTGCACCTGCAACGCTTCTTCCATGCTGTGCGCGATGGCGGAGCGCGCCGAAGCCAAACCGATCCGGGTCATCGCGACCTTGAATTTCTCGCGGTCTTCCGCTTTGTCTATGGCTTCGCGCGAGGCGCCGATCATTTCCACGCCGAACTTCTCCAGCACGCCGTGCTTGGCCAGATCCAGCGCGCAATTCAGCGCGGTCTGCCCGCCCATGGTCGGCAGGATCGCATCCGGGGCTCGATGTAGGTCGCATCCGCCATTTCCGGGTCGGTCATGATGGTGGCCGGGTTGGAGTTCACCAGGATGACGCGGTAGCCTTCCTCCTTCAGCGCCTTGCAGGCCTGCGCGCCGGAGTAATCGAACTCGCACGCCTGCCCGATGATGATGGGGCCGGCGCCGATGATCAGGATGGATTTTATGTCGCTGCGTTTTGCCATTTTCTTTGGGAAGGGGGAAGAGGGAAGAGGGAAGGGTGGGAGCGCCCGATTTTACCCTGCTCCCTTCCCCTTTCTCCCTTCTCCAGACTCCCTCTTTTTATTTCCTCTTTGCCATCAAATCAACAAATTTATCAAACAAGTAATCCGCGTCATGCGGCCCCGGGCTGGCCTCCGGGTGCCCTTGGAAACAGAAGGCGGGCTTGTCGGTCAGCTCGAAACCTTGCAGCGTGCCATCGAACAGCGAAACGTGCGTCACACGCGCGTTTTTCGGCAATGTTGCCGCGTCCACCGCAAAACCGTGGTTCTGGCTGGTGATCATCACGCGCTTGCTCAATGTATCCTGCACCGGATGGTTGGCGCCGCGATGACCAAACTTCATCTTGGTGGTCTTTGCGCCCACCGCCAGCCCCATGATCTGGTGGCCGAGGCAAATACCGAACAGCGGCATACCCGCCGCGATAAATTCCCGCGCCGCCGCAATCGCGTAATCGCATGGCTCGGGGTCGCCGGGGCCGTTGGACAGGAATACTCCATCCGGCTTCAGCGCCAAGGCCTCCTCTGCGGATGTCCTGGCTGGAACAACCGTAATTTTGCAGCCGCGCTCGGCCAGCATGCGCAGGATGTTGCGCTTCACACCGAAATCGTAGGCCACCACGTTGAATCTGGCCCGCAGGTTAGGGCGGTGGCCCTGGCCTAACGCCCAGATGCGCTCCGTCCACTCATATCGCTCCTGGCAGCTCACCACCTGCGCCAGATCCATCCCGGCCAAGCCGGGAAAACCGCGCGCCGCCGCCAACGCCGCCGCCGCGTCGGAGCCGGTTGCGATGCAGCCGTTTTGAGCGCCCTTCTCGCGCAAAATTCGCGTCAGCTTGCGGGTATCTATTCCCGCAATCGCCACTACGTTATTGGCCTTGAGATAATCGGAAAGAGGTTGCGTGCTGCGAAAATTACTTACCGACAGAGACAAGTCGCGGATCACCAAGCCGCTGGCAAACACCTGGCGCGATTCCACATCTTCCGGGTTCGTGCCCACGTTGCCGATATGCGGGTAGGTCAGCGTCACGATCTGCTTGCAGTAGGAGGGGTCGGTAAGAATCTCCTGATAGCCGGTCATCGAAGTGTTGAACACCACTTCGCCCACACTCATGCCGCTGGCACCGACAGCCGCGCCGCGAAATACCGACCCATCGGCAAGTACAAGGATGGCGGAGTTCGTTTGCGGCACGGGAAATTCCTCAAGGTTCAAGCGGATGATATAAAGAAGCGGGACGAACAATCTGTTCATCCCGCTCAGCTTGAGGGCGAATTGTACGCGATAGCGTGGCGCGCATCAAATGCAATGCGGCAATGCGGCAGATAGCCCGGGCTGCTGCTTATCCGTTTGCGCGAAGCGCTTTCCGCTCGCAAATCGCTCCCAACTTGCTTGCAGACGCATTACAATTGCGGGCATCCCCGCTGACAAACGGGACAAAAAAACACCGACAGACAATTCGGCACACCATGACAGCAGACACACAAAACAATTATCTGGTAATCACGGCATCGGGCGAGGACAAGATCGGTCTTGTTGACCGCCTTTCAAGCAAGATTACCGCCAGCGGGTGCAATATTGAAGAAAGCCGGATGGCTGTACTGGGCGGGCAATTCGCCCTGATCATGCTGATATCTGGGCCGTGGAATTCCTTATCCAAACTGGAAAGTCAACTGGCGCTGCTGGGCGAACAGCTCGGCCTGACCATCATCCACAGCCGCACCCGGAAACGGGAACGGACTCAGCCGGCCATCCCCTACCGCGTGGAAGTGGTGGCCATGGATCATCCCGGCATCGTGCATAACCTGTCCGCATTCTTCTCGAGGAACGGCATCAACATCGAGGAGCTTCAAACCAGCACCTACCCGGCACCCCACACCGGCACGCCGATGTTTTCCGTCATCATGACCGTCGGCCTCCCCGCCAATATCCACATCCCCACCCTGCGCGGCGATTTTTTCGACTACTGCGACGACTTGAATCTGGATGCGAGCTTCGAGCCGGTACGGGTGTAATGGAGCTGTTCGATTTTAGATAGGGCTCCAAAGCCATTTTGAGCATCATCCGTTCGCTTCAAAACGAGCGTAAGGTGGGCTTGCCGGTATCGCGATGGCATCGTATTTCAGGGGGCTTGCTTTGCTTTCTGCCGCAGGTAGGCATTCTTCAGGAAAACCAGCCGCTCCTGATTGCTGGATTGAAACCACCGGTTGATTTCATCCAGAGAGCGGTAACAGCCCAGGCAAACGCCTTGCTCATCCAGGCAGCAGTTGTCTGTGCAGGGAGAGGTTGCAACAACTTCAATGTGGTCTTCGTTCGCGGTGTTCATGGTTTTAACTCATCTCGGTGGGAAGTTTAGAAGCGCGTTTCTGATGGCCGGTTACCCCAGCATCGCCTTCAGTTTTGCCAGCCGGTCCATCCCTTCTTCCTTGCTGACAGCGGGCGCGCTGCCCGCGGCTGTCACGCCGGAATATACCACTTCGTTCTGCGGCAGTTCGGCGATGAAGCGGCTCGGTTCGCAGGCCGCCCATTCCTTGCCGCGACGGCGTTTGGTGCAGTAGCTGATTTGCAGCGAGCGCTGCGCGCGGGTGATGCCGACGTACATCAGGCGGCGTTCTTCCTCGATCTGTTCCGGCGACTCGCTGCGTTCGTGCGGCAAAATGCCTTCTTCCACGCCGGACAGGAATACATGGCCGAACTCCAGTCCCTTGGCGGCATGCAGGGTGGAGAGCGATACGGCATCGGTTTCCTGCTCGCGCGATTCCAGCAGGTTCAGCAGGGCGATGGTCTGGGTCATGGCGATCAGGGTCTTTTCGTCGGCGGCGGATTTGCGGTTAATCCAGCCGACGAAGTCCTGCACGTTGCTCCATTTTGCCTCGGCCTGGCGCGGATCGTGGCTGTCGAACAGCCAGGTTTCGTAGTCTATGGCGGCGAGCAGGGCGCCCATCACTTCCTGGCACGGCTCTTTTTCGGCGCGCGCGGCAATGCGGTTGATGAAGTTGCAGAAAGTGGTGAGGTCTTCGTGCTGGCGCGGCTGCAACTGGTGCGCCATGGGGCTTTCAAACGCCGCCTCGAACAGGCTGACGTTGCGCGTGGCGGCATAGGCGGCCAGCTTTTCAAGCGTGGTGTTGCCGACACCCCGCTTGGGCGTGGTGATGGCGCGGATGAAGGCGGGGTCATCGTCCGGGTTGGCGATCAGGCGCAGGTAGGCGATGAGATCCCTGATCTCGGCCCGGTCGAAAAACGAGGTGCCGCCGCTGACGGTGTAAGGAATGTTCTGCGTGCGCAGTTGTTCCTCGAAGATGCGCGACAGGTGGTTGCTGCGGTAGAGGATGGCGTAGTCGGAGAATTTTGCGCCGCGCTCGAACTTGTGCGCCAGCAGGCGCATCACCACCGACTCCGACTCGTTTTCTTCGTCTCTTGCGGCGAATACCCGGATGGGGTCGCCCGGCCCGTGTTCGCTCCAGAGTTTTTTCTCGAACAGCTTGGGGTTGTTCCCGATGAGGTGGTTGGCGCAGGTGAGGATGCGTTGCGAGGAACGGTAGTTCTGCTCCAGTTTGATGACGCGCAGCTTCGGGTAGTCGCTCTTCAGTTGGTGCAGGTTGGCGGCGCTCGCGCCGCGCCAGGCGTAGATCGCCTGATCGTCGTCGCCGACGACGGTGAGCGTGGCGAAGCCGCTCGCCAGCAGGCGGGTCATCCGGTACTGGCAATCGTTGGTGTCCTGGTATTCGTCTATCAGCAGGTGGCGGAAGCGCCGCTGCCAGCGCTGCAAGGCTTCCGGTTGCGCGTTGAACAGCTCCACCGGCAGGCGGATCAGGTCGTCGAAATCCACCGCCTGGTAGGCGCGCAGCGTTTCCTGGTAGCGCGCATACAGCAGCGCGAAGCGAGGGTCGCCCTCGGTTTCCACCCGGTTTTCTGCCTGCTGCGGGCTGAGGAAGGCAGATTTCCAGTTGGAAATCACGCTTTGCGCGAGGCGGATTTCCTGTTTGTCCGGCAGGCCAAGCAGTTCGCCGATGATTTTGGCCGTGTCCTCGCTGTCGAAAATCGAAAATTGCTTTTTGTAGCCGAGCAGCGGCGCTTCCTCGCGCAGAATGTGCATACCCAGCGCGTGGAAGGTGCTGATGGTCATGCCTTTGGCGTCGCGCCCGCTCAGCAGCTTGCCGACGCGCTCGCGCATTTCGTGTGCGGCCTTGTTGGTGAAAGTGATGGCGGCGAGGCTGCGCGGCGCATAACCGCATTGTTCGATCAGGTAAGCCAGCTTGTGGGTGATAACGCGGGTTTTGCCGCTACCGGCGCCCGCCAGCACCAGCAGAGGGCCGTCCAGATACTTTACCGCTTCGCGTTGTGAGGGATTGAGCTTGCTTAACATCGGTTCGGGGAATGGTTGAGGCCGGAATCGGGCCGGGCCGGAATTGCGCATATAGCCCGGCAGCAACGGGGCGGAGATTATAAACAATAGCGAGGGGAAACATGAACCCTCATCCAGCATCAGGGCAGGGTAAATTTGTTCTACAAAATAATTGTAGGGTGGGCAGACAGCTATATCGTCTGATTCTAAACACAATTATTTGTAGAACAAATTTACCCTGAGCATCGGGGCTACCAGAATGCCTTTTGCCCGGAAAAAGACTTCCATGCCTCGCGCAGTTCGGCCAATCGCTCCGAGTAATCGTGCTCGATCCAGCCGCGAACCAGCGCGATCGTTTCATGTCGGGTGCCTGCCGCCAGCTCGTCCAGCAGGCGGCGCGCTACCGCAATATCGTTCAACATGCCCAGGATGTCCTGCATCCGGGACAGCGCGGCGAGGTGGCGGCGCGTTCTGGCTTCCGCATACAGCGAGGAAAACAGTTCGGCGCTGTAGCGCAGCTTTTTGCAGGCGATGCGCAGCGCGTGCAATTGGCTGGCATCTTCCGGGCCGTCCCCGCTTCCTGTTTTCGGCGGCGGGGCGGCGAGGGGTTTGCCGCGTTTGGCTACCCGTTTGCTGCGCCGCTGCAAAATTTGTGCGGCGAAGTGCGGCAGCGTTAACTCGGGCGCGACCGGCGCGCGCCAATAAGCGCCTTTCAGCCACGCCCCGAAATGCAGCAGGAAACGCTGGTAGTCTTGCGACCGCAGAATATCCTGCACCTTGGCCTGATGCTGTTCGCGCAAACTCTCGCTGGTGCGCAGCACCTCGCGCAGCCCGGTGTGTTCGGGCAGGTGCGCGCAGACCGGGGCCAGCGTCTGGGTCACAAACACATCCCATTCGCGCGAGCGACCCAGCTCCGTACACAGCGCCGCCACCTGCTCGTGCAGCGCGGCCAGCACGGTGTCCGGGCGGAAAGTTTCCGCCATGCCCAGCGCCGCGCGCAGGCGTCGCAACGCCACGCGCACCTGGTGCAGATATTCTTTGTCCAGCTTGTGGATGGCGCCAGGGACGTTGGCTTGCAGGTGCTGCAAACAGGAACCGATCATGGCCTGCAATGCGGCGGGGATGCCCTGCGATTTTTCCAGGGCCGGTGCGCGCGCCTTGCATACTTCCATTCCGGGAGCCGCGCACAGAATGTAGCCGTATTCGGCCTTGCTGGTCTGCTCCAACTCCAGCGGCACGATGTCGAGCAAGGCCAGCGCCAGCTCGAAAAGTTGCCGTGCCTCGCCCGACTTGAGTTCGAGCTCCAGCTCGGAAATCGGGCTGACCGCTTCGCCAGACCTGATTTCGCCGCTATCCATGGCGAGCTCGATGGTGGCGTCCCCGATTACCACCATGCGGCTGGTGCGGGTGAAATCGGTGACAAATACGGGTTGCAGTTTGTTGCGCAGCGCGGTCGGCAGGCGCGCGGCGCCGCAGGCTTCCAGCGCGGCAAAATCCAACATTTCGCCCGCCACCGGCGTTTCCCATTCGTTGCGCTGGTGCAATCCGGCCTGCACCCCGCCGCCACCCTTCAGGGTTTGCAGCCATTGCTTGCCCGCGCGCCGCAGGCGCAGCGCCATGCCGCGCTGGCGCAGGTCGAGGTCGGGAGTGTCGAAATATACGCTGTACAGCTTGCGTGTGGTGGCGCGTACCGGGGACAGTTGTTTGAGCAGGGGGTGGCGCTTGAGCCTGTTCAAGTGCTCCGGCGCGATGTGCAGCTTGAGCTCGGTTTCAACGGTCATGTCCGTCCCATGGTGGCGGCAAGGTGCGCCTACTATACACCGCACCTCCCGCTTTTATCATCCGTTCTGGCTGGAAGAGGGGCTATTGCCGTGGAAGAAAATATAGCGTTTAATCCAGTCCACATAAGTTTGCTCGGTGCGGATAGCCGTTCGCAGCCAGAAGCAGTCAGGGGACATTCGATGAGCGACGAAGACATAAAAGTGCTTGCGGCAATTGTCAAGTATGTACTTTTCCCAGCCATTGGTTTCGCTGCGGGGTTTTTCGCACAGTGGTTTTTACAAAGCAGAAAATCTCGCGACGAACTCCTCCGAGAACTTGCTCCCCAGCGTGCGGAAGCATTGCGCAGCCTTTGGGTAACAACTGCCCTTCCCGCAGACATCGAGGCCTTGGACGATGACACCATCCTGCCTCCAGACTTCCGCCAGAATGCGGATCGCGCTGTTGGGACGTGGTACACGAAAGAAGCTGGTGCCTTGTTTTTGTCTTGGCAGGCAACCCAACTGCTTTTTCGTCTGCTTGACGTTCTCAGGGATAATGAATCGAACAAGAAGGCCTTGGCGGATGCTGTTTCACTGCTAAAGACTCGATTGAAGCGCGATTGCGGGCTCTATACTGCGTGGGAAAGTTCCCAACAACTCGTCAGACCTCGCAGCTCACCATGGACGGCTACGGCGGTCGAGCGGGACGCCGCTAAAAGCGAATTAAAGGGCTAATTAAAGGGGGCAAGCTAGAATTAAGTGCGTAAAAATTGCCCAACACTGTGCTCCCAGTGACGCTGCGCGATAAAGCCGCGCAGCGCCGGTCACCTCTACGTTGAGTAAAAGAGTGAGTAAAAGGGGCCAGGGTCGAATTAAATACGAATTACTTGCCCAACGCCGTTCAAGCGGGAC
>VIKH01000053.1 GCA_008080515.1 Gallionellaceae bacterium
CGCCCTTCGCGTATGCGGACGCGCAACAGGCTCATCCCGCCTTCGGCGTGGACAACCTGCTGCAAGCCGATCTCCTGGTTGCCCAACGGCACTCTAAACTTGTCCAGTTCACTGGTATGAGCCATTCTCTACTCCATCTGCAAGCGCCCCATCTGCCACCACATTGCGCCTTGTTTTACAAACAGCATTGAGCAAAATATCGGGCATAATCGTCTATAGCCTACACGGGGTAAACAAAGGTAACACCAAGGGATTATTGGCGCACCCCCCCATTAGGGCTATTTAACATGCTTGACAGATGCGTCACTATTGCGCCGCATTCAAGGAAAAGCTTAATACAGGTGAAGTCCGCGCTGTCTACACGTTGCAAGGAAAGGAAAATTCATGGCCAAGAAACTGCATGACACACCGAATCTGGACGAACTGGAAAAAGGCCCATGGCCCAGCTTTGTAACCGGGATCAAACGCCTGGCAAAAAATAACGACATGGCGGTTGACCTGCTCGGGCAGCTCGAAACCTCGTACCGCACCAAGAAAGGTTACTGGAAAGGCGGCACCGTGGGGGTGTTCGGCTACGGCGGCGGCGTCATCCCGCGCTTCACCGAGCTCAAAGACGAGAACGGCGAACCCGTTTTCAAGGATGCGGCCGAGTTCCACACCCTGCGCATCCAACCTCCCGCAGGGATGCACTACACCACCGACATTCTGCGCAAAATGTGCGATGTCTGGGAAAAACACGGCTCCGGGCTGATCGCGTTTCACGGGCAATCCGGCGACATCATGTTCCAGGGCGCAACGACCGAAAACGTGCAGAAAGCCTTCGATGAACTCAACGAGATGGGGTTCGATCTGGGTGGCGCCGGCCCCGCGGTGCGCACCTCGATGTCGTGCGTCGGTGCCGCCCGTTGCGAGCAGTCCTGTTTCGACGAAGCGAAGGCGCACCGCGAAGTGGTAAACACTTTTCTCGACGACATGCACCGCCCGTCCCTGCCCTACAAATTCAAGTTCAAGTTTTCCGGTTGCCCCAACGACTGCATGAACTCGATCCAGCGCGCCGATATGGCGGTCATCGGCACCTGGCGCGACAACATGCGCACCGACGAGGCGCTGGCCAGAAAATGGTTCGCCGGACACGGCATGGACGAACTGGTCAACGACGTGGTTGCACGCTGCCCGACCAAGGCATTCCAGCTCAAGCAGATCAAGGATGTCAAAAAAGGCGAGCACATTTCCAGCGTGGCGGTCAGCGACACCCACGCCGTCGAAATTGACAACAAGGACTGCGTCCGCTGCATGCACTGCATCAACGTCATGACCGGCGCGCTGGCCACTGCATCAACGTCATGACCGGCGCGCTGGCCCCCGGCAAGGACAAGGGGGCCACCATCCTGATGGGCGGCAAGCGTACGCTCAAGATCGGCGACCTGATGGGGACGGTGGTCGTACCCTTCATCAAGCTCGAAACCGACGAGGACATCGAGAAGCTGGTGGATCTCGCGCAACGCGCGATAGATTTCTTCGCCGAAAACGCGCTCGAGCACGAACGCACTGGCGAAATGATCGAGCGCATCGGGCTCACCAACTTCCTCGAAGCGTTGGAGTTGGAGGTGGATCCCAACATGGTCGCGTCTCCGCGCATGAACCCCTACGTCCGCATGGATGGCTGGGACGAGGAAGTCGCAAAAGTCAACGCCAGGAAGCAAGCTGGCGGACGCAATTAAGTTACCGGGGAGAACGAAATGGCTCAACCACAAATGCGCCGTCCCATCGAAAGCGGCGTTCCCGACAACAAGCAGTATCTGCACCCGTTGCTGGCGAAGAACTACGGCAACTGGAAATACCACGACCGGCCACGCCCAGGCGTGTTGCACCACGTCTCGCACAGCGGCGACGAGGTGTGGTCGGTGCGCGCCGGAACGCAGCGGCAAATGGATGTCGGCACCATCCGCAAGCTGTGCGATATCGGCGACAAATTCGCCGAAGGCCACGTCCGCTTCACCATCCGCTCGAACATCGAATACATGGTATCGAGCGCGGCCAAGGTCGCCCCGCTGATCGCCGAACTCGAAGCGAACGGGTTTCCGGTGGGCGGCACCGGCAATTCGGTATCCATGATCGCCCACACCCAGGGGTGGCTGCATTGCGATATCCCGGGCACCGATGCGTCGGGCGCGGTCAAGGCGCTGATGGACGAGCTCATCGTGGAGTTCAAGCGCGAGGAAATGCCCAACCGCGTGCATCTGTCCACCTCCTGCTGCGAGATCAACTGCGGCGGCCAGGCGGATATAGCCGTCATTATCCAGCACACCAAGCCGCCGAAAATCAACCACGATCTCGTGGCCAACGTGTGCGAAAGGCCTTCGGTTGTGGCGCGCTGCCCGGTGGCGGCGATCCGCCCGGCGATGGTCAACGGCAAACCCTCGCTGGAGATTGATGAGGCGAAATGCGTGTGTTGCGGGGCCTGCTATCCGCCCTGCCCGCCGATGCAGATCAACGATCCGGAATATTCCAAGCTGGCCATCTGGGTGGGAGGAAAAAACTCCAATGCACGCGGCAAGCCGACTTTCATGAAGATGGTCGCATCGGGGCTGCCCAACAACCCGCCTCGCTGGCCGGAAGTCAGCGCGGTGGTGAAGAAAATCCTGTACACGTATAAGGAAGATGCGAGGTCGTGGGAGCGCATGTCTGACTGGATTGAACGCATAGGCTGGCCGCGCTTTTTTGAGAAAACCGGCCTGCCCTTCACCAAGTACCTGATTGATGATTGGAGGGGTTCGCGCGCCAACCTCAACGCATCTACCCATATCCGCTTCTGACGGGGAAAGTCACCATGAAATTCGGCATTGTCGTCAACGAAGGCCCATACCAGCACCAGGCGAGCGATTCGGCTTATCTGTTCTGCAAAGCCGCTATCGAAAGAGGGCACGAAGTCTGGCGCGTATTTTTCTATCACGACGGCGTCAACAACGCCACGCGCCTGACCGAGCCGCCGCAGGATGACCGGCACATCGTGAACCGCTGGGGCAAGCTGGCCGAGGAACACAAAATTGATCTCGTGGTCTGCGTTGCTGCCGCGTTGCGGCGCGGCATCCGGGATGAAAACCTGGCACAGGGGTTCCGCATATCCGGCCTCGGACAACTGGTCGAAGCCGGCATACAGACCGACCGTCTGGTTGTCTTCGGCGATTGAGGGAACGCTATGAGCGACATCAAAAAATTCATGTTCGTCAACCGCAAGGCACCCTACGGCACGATTTACGCGCTGGAATCGCTGGAGGTTGTGCTCATCACCGCCGCATTCGACCAGGATGTGTCGCTGGCTTTTCTCGATGATGGCGTATATCAGTTGAAAAAGGGCCAGCAGACCAAGGGAATAGAAACCAAGAACTTCTCCCCTACCTACCGCGCGCTGGAAGGCTACGATGTCGAGAAGCTCTACGTCGAGCAGGAATCGCTCGAAGCGCGCGGGCTGACCGAAGCAGACCTGCTGGTGGATGTAACCGTTTTGGGAAGCAAGGAAATGGGCGCGCTTATGGAGCAGCAGGACGTGGTGTTGAGCTTCTGAAGGTATCTGCCCGGACAAATAACAGGGAATGAATATGCTGCATATCATCAATAAATCGCCGCTTTGCCACAATGCGCTCGAATCCTGTTTACGCACTGTCGGCTCGGGCGATATTCTGCTTATCGAAGACGCTGTCTATGCGGCAACCAAAGGGAACGCGATGGAAGACCGGATGCGTGCGGCGGCGGGCCAGATTAAAGTGTATGTCCTGCTGCCCGATCTCGAGGCTCGCGGCTTGGCGGATCGCATTATTGATGGAATTGCATCAGTGGATTACGGCGGCTTCGTTGACCTGGTCGCCGCCAATAAAAACTGCCAATCCTGGCTGTGATTGTAGTTAAAGTTGAAAGAGGAGAATCGCCATGCCCAGCATCGAAATAAACGGTAAAGCCTACGAAGTCGACGAGGAGGGTTATCTCATCAATCTTGCCGACTGGAATACCGATGTTGCCAACTACATGGCACAACAGGAAAATCTGACCATGACAGACAACCACTGGGAAGTGGTCAATTTCCTGCGCGAATATTACGAGGAATATCAGATCGCTCCGGCGGTTCGCGTACTGACCAAGGCCATCGGCAAGAAATTCGGGCCGGAAAAAGGCAACAGCCAGTATCTCTACGAGCTGTTTCCCTACGGCCCCGCCAAGCAGGCCTGCAAGGTTGCCGGGCTGCCCAAGCCAACGGGCTGCATTTGAGGCGACAGGAGCCGGGCCTCCAGCAGGAGGCTTACCCGGCTCCCTGGCTCCTGACCCCAGGTTCCTGCCATACCAAAAATGAGTTCGCTATTCGCCATCCTGCTCTATCTCGCGCTTCTGGTGCTGGCGTTGGGGCTGGGATACAAAATTTACGACTTTGCGCGCACACCTGCGCCGCTGAAAATTCCGACCACCCCGGCTCCCACCAGCACGGGCGGGGTCGTGTTGCGCATGGGGCGGGAAGTCGTATTGTTTGAAAGCCTGTTCAAATCCAACCTGTGGACGTGGGCGCTGGGCTGGGTTTTCCACTTAAGCCTGGCGCTGGTGCTGATACGCCACCTGCGCTATTTCACCGAACCGGTCTGGTTCTGGGTGGCGCTCGCGCAGCCATTTGGCCTGTATGCCTCGCTGGCCATGGTCGCCGCACTTGCCGGGCTGCTGACCAGAAGAATTTTCGTCGAGCGCATCCGCTACATTTCGACCCCTTCAGACCATCTCATGCTGGGGTTACTGCTTTTGATCGCTCTTTCCGGGGCGCTCATGGTGTTCGTTTTCCATACCGACGTTATCGGTGCCAAGGCGTTCGCCCTCGGCCTTATGCGCTTCGATTTGCAGCCGCTGCCCTCCGACTGGGTACTTTATCTTCACCTGCTGCTGGTCGCGCTGCTGCTGATTATTTTTCCCTTCAGCAAACTGCTGCACGCGCCGGGAATCTTCTTCTCTCCCACCCGCAACCAGACAGACAACCCGCGCGAAGCCCGCCATCTGGCTGCCTGGGCAGCAAAACTGGAGTCTGGAAAGCAAGGTTAGCGCTGAAACTGCGTTGTTAGGGCTTATCCCGGCGGCGCGATCAGATGCAAACAGATGGATTCCAGCACCCCTGCGCATTGATTGCGGTTTCTTTTTTCTGGTTATCGGTAAAACCCGCTCTTCCCTCTGTTCGGCCATACTGAACCTGCCCAACACCATCGGGCAGCCTGCTTGCTTAAATTTAACGGCGCACTATAATTAGCGCCTTGGGAACCAAAAACCACTAGATATAGTAGTTTTTGGTTTCGTGATCAAACCGGCTCAAAGGGAGTTGCATGCGGATCACCAGCGCGGATACTCGGTTTTTCCAGTCGCCCTCGCGATCTCCCCGCATCTTCTTCCCCGCGATATTACCGTTCGGCTGTCTCCGCTTCTCTATGCCCAGCGCAAAATCAGCGATAGCTTGCTGCGCTACCATGGTTTGGCCGCCATTACCCCAAAGGAGATTCTGATGGCTACCTCCCCCGCCCATCTCAAGAAATCCCATACCCGCATCGCGACAAAGCAGGCACTTTTTATCACCATGCTTGCAGCGGCCTGCTTTGCCGGAAATGCGGCAGCAATACCACAGGATGGAAACATCTCGTGCGAAAAGGAAAGCTGCGCGGCCCTGCTAAAGCAACTCGAACTGCTTGCGTCCAATGGCGACGCTGATGCGCAGTTTGCCGTCGGGGCGATGTATGCCAACGGGCAAGGCACACCGCAGGATTACCCGAAAGCGGCGGCGTGGTACCGCAAGGCGGCCGAGCAGGGTCACGCGCGCGCGCAGTACCATATCGGTGCCATGCACGACATCGGGCAGGGTGTACCGCAAAACTATCGGCTGGCGGCAATGTGGTTCCGCAAGGCCGCCGAAACGGAAGCTGCAAACGCACGCACACCCCTCTCGGAGACGCCCGGCAAAGCTACGGCTGCGCGCGCACCCGCAGCACCCGAGCGCAAAACGGCAAAGGTCGAAGCGGCAAGCAAGACTGTCGGCGTCGCGGCCACAACCGGGGTTGCCGCAGAAGCGGCGCGCCAGAAGGCAAGCCCGGAGGTGGCGCACAAGAATCCTGCTCCCGCTGAAAGCAGCCGGGTTGCACCGTTAGCCCTCAACGGCGACGATACCGCAACGCGGTACCGCAACGCGGCAGAGAAGGGAATTGCGGATGCGCAATTTGTGCTCGGCGCAATGTACGCCAACGGCCAAGGTGTCGAACGCAACTACCATGAAGCCGTGGCGTGGTACCGCAAGGCCGCCGACCAGGGTTACGCAAAAGCTCAGTACAACCTCGGGCGAATGTATATCAGCGGCCAAGGGGTTCCATATGACTACCTGCAAGCGGTAAAGTGGTTCAACCGGGCAGCAGCGCAGGACGACATGGAAACGCACAGCCAGAAAGAAATGCTTAAGCGCACAGCCAGCTTTCGTTAGGGAAGCGCAGATTAGATCATCCGTTCGCCCAGTGTCGCGTCACGCATGATATGTCGCATCGCCGTGTGCTGTTTTTTTGTAGGGTGGATTAAGCGCGTAGCGCGAATCCACCAAAAACGGTGGATACACGCCTTCGGCGTTTTATCCACCCTACCGATACTACCCCGTCACTTGATACATGACGTGACACTAGAGATTGTCGAAGGGTTGGCGGCACCAATTGGTTTTTATAGAGTTAATCCGATCATGGTTCGACATAACCAACGACTTGGCTGACGTTTTCTGGCAGCCTAGTCGGATGGCTAGTAGTTTCATCAGGCTCACCACGAACGGATTAAATCTGCGTTTCGCTAGTAGCCCGCTTGCAAAGATAAGGGACGCTGTTCATGCATGAAGACTCCTTGATACCCCGGCAGGAATTCAAAAAAGAACCCCATCAGTCGGTAGCTTGGCTGCTGGTCGTGTTGACCGGATCAGTGTTTCTGACGGAAGTGCTGGTGATGTTGCTCCTGACCGCCCTCCCCTCCTTACCAAGGCTGACCAGTGTCCTGCTGGATGCAACATTGCTGTCGGCCCTGCTGTTTCCCGTATTTTATTTCTTGGTATTTCGCCCCCTGCTGCGGAACATTACCGACCTCAAGCAGGCAAAAGATCAATTGCGCGTGGCCGCAGTAGCTTTCGAGATCAAGGATCCCATCCTGATCACCGACGACCAGGCCAATATCGTTCGAGCCAACAAAATGTTCTCGCACATCACCGGTTACCGCCTGGAAGAACTGGTCGGACAAAACCCCCGCATCCTGAATTCCGGAAGGCAAAGCAAGGCCTTCTACGAGAAAATGTGGCAACAACTACTGCGCACAGGGTTCTGGAGCGGCGAGATCCGCAACAAGAACAAGGAGGGGCACGTCAACCCGTGCCGGGTGACCATCACCGCCGTAAAAAACGAGAAGCAGGAAACCACCCACTATGTAGCCATCTACAACCGCATGTAGCGGGCTCCTCCCTGCCCGCCACGCTTCAAAGCGCTTCGTCTTTACCCTTCTGGCCGATGTTCTTGACGCGGTGCAGCAGCGGCATTGCCGCGATGTATTCCTCGCGCGTCACCTTCCCGTCCTTGTCGGTATCCACCTGTTCGAAATACACCTGCATCACCGGCATCGCCTGGGCCTCGTTGTAATCCAGCCCCCCATCGCGGTTGGTGTCGGCGGAGGCAAAGCGGTCATCGAGATGTTTCAGGCCATTTTTCATAACCTGGTTGACCCTGACATCCATTTCCTCGCGCGTCACCTTACCGTCCTTGTCGGCATCCATTTCCTTGAAACGTTTGGTGTTAAAACCCTGAAACTCGGCCTTGGAAACCGCCCCGTCACTGTTGGCATCCATCCTCTTGAACATCGTATCTTCCATTTGCGCCCTGCCCTGGCCTTGCGCTGGCTCGCGGCACGCCCCCGGTTCCGCGTGGGCCAATGCCGCCCCCAGTACGATGGGCAAAGCCAAAAAAATATTGATCGCTTTTTTCATGAATTAATCCTTGTCGAGTAAATTAAGAAAGGTGGACGCTCCTGTAACTGGAGCCATGGCGCACCTCTTGGCCGTCAGCGAGGAAAAGACCGCCCCGCCGCCATTAAGTTCAAAACGGGGGCGAAGTTCAATACCGGCAAAGGCGCTGCGGTATAATCTCGCGCCTATTTTCTGCTGACTCCGATGAACATTCTCTACGAAGAAGATGGCGCCATCAAAGTCGGCGCCATCCTTGCCGACAACACCACCTCCCTGCAAGTGGAAAGCTCGCACGGCAAGCGCAGCAAAATCAAGGAAGCGAGTGTGCTGCTGCGCTTCGCCCAGCCCGGCCTGACGGAATTTATGGCGCAGGCGGAAAAAACCGCTGCGGACATGGATGTGGAATTCCTGTGGTCATGCAGCCCACCGGACGAATTCACTTTCGGTGCGCTGGCGACCGAATATTTTGGCCACGCCCCCACCCCGGTCGAGGCGGCGGGCGCCATGATCCGGCTGCACTCTTCGCCGATGCACTTCTACAAAAAAGGCAAGGGCAAATTCAAGGCCGCGCCGCCGGAGGCGCTCAAGGCAGCGCTGGCGGGCGCCGAAAAAAAGCGCCTGCTGGCCGAGCTGCAAGCGCGCTACACCGACGAGCTGAACGGGTTCAAATTGCCGCCGGAATTTGCCGGCAGGCTGCCGCAACTGCTGTACAAGCCGGACCGCAACACCGTCGAAACCAAAGCGCTGGAAGCCGCCTGCGCCGCCACACACTTGTCCGCCGCGCACCTGCTGCACCGCTGCGGCGCGCTCCCCTCCATCCACGATTACCACTTGCAGCGCTTCCTGTTCGAACATTTTCCGCGCGGTACCGGCTTCCCGGAAGTAACCGTGGATCCCCACCCCGAATTGCCGTTGGCCGAAGATACCGCCTTCAGCATAGACGATGCGACCACCACGGAAATTGACGACGCCTTCTCGGTCCGGCAACTCGACAACGGCAACTGGCGCATCGGCGTGCATATCGCCGCCCCCGCATTGACCATCCCGCCCGGCTCGCCGGTTGACGACATCGCCAGACAGCGCATGTCCACGGTTTACATGCCGGGCGGCAAGATCACCATGCTGCCGGACAGCGTGGTGCAAGCCTACACACTGTGCGCGGACACGGTCTGCCCCTCGCTCTCCATGTATCTCGAAGTGGAGGCTGCAACCTTCGCCGTGCTCCGCAGCGAAAGCCGCATCGAGCGCATCCACATCGCCGCCAATTTGCGCCACGATACGCTGGAGCCGCTGTTCAACGAAGACACCCTTGCCGCAGGCAAGCTGGATTACCCCTTTGCGCCGGAACTGGCGCTGCTGTGGAACCTCGCGCAAAAACTGGAAGCGGCGCGCGGCAAATCCTCCGACAACAGCGCCCAGCAGGACGAATACAATTTTTACGTCGAGAATGACCGCGTCACCATCACCACGCGGCGGCGCGGATCGCCCATAGACAAAGTGGTGGCCGAGCTGATGATTCTGGTCAACGCCGAATGGGGCAAGCTGCTCGCGGAACATGATGTGGCGGGCATCTACCGCACGCAGAACAACGGCAAAGTCAAAATGAGCACCGTACCCGCACCGCACCAGGGGCTGGGCGTGGCGCAATACATGTGGTCCAGCTCGCCGCTGCGCCGCTATGTGGACTTCATCAACCAGCGCCAGATCATCGGCCTGCTGCGCGGCGAACCGCCGGTCTACGCCAGGAACGACACCGCGCTGTTTGCCGCGATGCGTGATTTCGACGCCGCCCACACCGCCTACAACGAATTCCAGCGCGGCATGGAGCGCTACTGGTGCCTGCGCTGGCTGATGCAGGAACAAGCTGCCAGGGAAGCCCTCTCCCCAACCCTCTCCCGCGTTGCGGGATTGCCCTCTCCCCAACCCTCTCCCGCAAGCGGGCGAGGGGGCGAACGAGAAATGCAATCATCAACTCTTGGGGCAAACGAACCGCTGCGCGGGCTTACCGTTGAGGCGCTGGTGCTGCGCGAAAACCTCGTCAAACTCGCGCGCATCCCGCTGGTGGGGCGCATTTCCTCGCTGCCGGAACTGCCGCCCAACACCCGCGTCGTACTTGAAATCGGCGAGATTGATCTGCTCGACATGAATTTTGGTGCGCGCTTCGTTTCGGTTATCGAAGAGGCAACGGCTTGTTGACCCTGCTAAAACAGCCGCTCTCGGCTGCTTTGGCCTTTTCGCTGGTGCTGCACACCTTCGTACTGTTCGGTATCGGCTTCGCCCTGCCCGACCCGCGCAAGGCCGCCGATCTCCTGCAACCGCTGCAAGTGGTACTGGTCAACGCCAAATCGAAATCCAGGCCGGTGCAGGCCGACGCGCTGGCACAAAGCAACCTCGATGGCGGCGGCAACACACCGGAAGAGCGCCACGCGAAAACCCCGTTTCCCGCCTTGAGCGACGACAAAAAATTCGCTCCCGAGCAAGCCGCGCGCCGCGTACAACAACTAGAGCAGGAGCAGAAACGCCTGCTGACCCAGATCAAAAGCAGCCACAGCGTGCCGCAGGAACAAGCCGAAGAAAAACCGCAACAGCAGGAAAGCGAGCGCGCAACCGGCGAAGACCTGGTGCAGCGCAGCTTGGAGATCGCGCGCCTGGAAGCGCAGATCAGCAGAGATTTCAACGCCTATCGCGCAATACGTCGAAGACTGGCGCATCAAGGTGGAGCGCATCGGCAACCTGAACTACCCCGAAGCCGCGCGCCAGCAGAAAATCTACGGCAGCCTGCAACTCACCGTCTCCATCCGCGCCGACGGCAGCGTGGAAAACGTCGAAATCAGCCGCCCTTCCGGCCAGAGCATCCTCGACGCGGCGGCGCTGCGCATCGTCAAGCTCGCCTCCCCCTTCGCCCCGCTCCCGCCCGACATCCGCCGCGACACCGACATCCTCAGCATCACCCGCACCTGGACCTTCACCCAGTCCGACAAGCTGGAAAGCGAGTAGCTACCCGCCTCGCCAGTCACACCCTGAAGCTGGCAGGGGGGTTGAGTTGTGCGCGATCAAGAGGCAATATCACCCCACTCAACACAAAAAGAGAAAGCCCAGCGGGTTCGCCGCTGGGCTTTCGGATACAGAATCTTTCGATTCTTTTATTGTAGCAACGGCTCTCACCCCGGATGAGCTACAACGATTGCATTATCAGGGAGAACAAAATGACAAGCAAGCAGAAAAATCTCGGCCCGCTCACGTTCGGATTGGACATCGGCATCGCCTCGGTTGGTTGGGCGGTGCTGACGGAGAATCGTATCGTTGACCTCGGAGTGCGGTGCTTCGATTCGGGAGAAGATGATAAAGGCAAGCCGCATAATCAGGCTCGCCGCGCGGCCCGTGTCGCGCGCAACCGCAACGAAATGCGCCATTGGCGCATGCAGCAACTATTGCGGCTATATGTTGATGTTAGTTTGCTCCCGGAAGCCAATGCGCAGTTGCTGGTTGCGCCAAATCGCCCGAAATCGAATAACAAGGAAGGTGGGGCTTGGCATATTGTGGATGAATCCGGACCATGGGCTTTGCGAGCGAAGGGGCTGCATCACGAATTGCAGCCCATAGAACTGGCGCGTGCGATTTACCACATAGTCAAACATCGTGGAGTTCATTTTTTCCGTAAGGCTGAAGCCGAAAACGCGCTGCCGGATGCCGATCAAGCAATGACGGAAAAACCCAATGCGGAAGAATCAGATAGTCCTTCAGTCGCCGCCAGCCCCAATGAAGCGGATAGCGATACAACTGATGACAATAGCGAAAAGACTGCGAAAAAGGAGAAAGAGGCGCTGACAGCCCTCAAAGCCTCGAATGAGCGGCTGGAGAAATATCGCAAGCGCTGGAACGCCCCCAAACTTACTATTGGCGCTCTGGCTTATCGCTTGATTCAAAAACCTGATGCCCAATTCCCGGCAGACGAGAATGACCGAAAAATATTTTCCAACGCCCTACGCAACAAAGGCAAGGAATACCAGCATGCGTTTTATCGCAAGGATTTGCGCGATGAAATTAACTGGCTCATGGATTTCCAGGCGCAATACCACTCTTTCCTCAATGCCCCTCTCGCGGCAGAAAGCAGTTATCTGCGCGAGATGAACCGCCAACAAAGAGGGAGCATTCCCATTGGCCCACAAACTCGGGGGATCGGGGAAACCTTTCGTCAGGCCGTACTGGATTTGCTAGACATGCAGCACCCCCCACTATATGAAGTGCAAATAAAGGGGATGATCGGGGTATGTGAGTTTGCCGGTCAAAATGGAATACCAGTAAACGCGCCGAGAGCCCCCAAAAATGCCTTCACCAGCGAGCGCGCAACCTGGCTGGAAAAACTCAATGGAATAAAAATCCGGCGGAATGGTCCAGAAAAACTTACGCCTGAAGAAAGACAATGCCTGATAGACCTGCCCTATAAACCCAGCAAAGTCACCATAAAGCTGGTGCGCGACACCCTGATCGAAAAGGTTAGCTTCCCACCCAATTGGCAGCAGGCCTCATTCAATATGGTGAGCTACCGGATGAAGCCAACAAAGGACGGCACCTGGCTTTTTGTAGTTGGAGAGAATGGCGAGAAGAAAAAACTCAAAGACTGGACAGGCAAAGCCAAAGAGCGAAAAGACAGGCTCAAAGCGGTCATAGGTAAATTGAGCCACTCCAAAATCAGCTTTGCCGAGTTGCGACGCGAACTGGGATTAACCAACGGCGAGCATTTCGCCTATGAGGTCAAACAACCAGAAACCATCCCACAGGTTGAGGAACATCATGAATACCTGCCCTTCGACCACGAGCAAGGCCATATCCTTAAATCTGGCATAAGGTATCAACTGGCCGCAGATAACAAGGCCAAAGAATTGCCTAAACCTGCTTGGGTAATTTTGGCTGAACTGAAAAAGGCGAGTCGTCAGGCGACCTTGCACGATTGGCGGCAAGCAATTTTGCGCAACAAGAAACCCATCAATCTACCCGCGCAATGGGAATTCGTAAAAGTCAGCATCAATGAAGCAAGCGTTGCGCAGGCAGACGAAGAAAAAACCATCGTTCCTTTAGAATATGAGGATGCACAGGCTGCAGAAACCACCACCACACTGCTCGAACTCAAAGGCTGGCATACGTTGCGGAAAACGCTTGCGGAGAAATGCCCCGAACTATGGCAAGGCTGGCAAATAGCCTGGCAACAACCGGAAAGCGAAGAAGGCAGGGCGGTCGCCAAAACGATTGATGATATTGTTTCTGTGCTGGCAACTGCCCAGACCGATGAGGAGGTCACTGCCGGGCTGGCGAATCTCAATTTGGGTTTGCAGCCAGCGCACATTTCCACCCTGCAAACCATCATCAACTTCAACAAATACCGCAACCTGTGCCGCGAAGCGCTAACCCAAATTCTGCCGCATCTTGAAAAAGGTTTGATATATAGCGCGGCCTGCAAAACGGCAGGTTTCAATCATTCCGAGAAGCAAGGAATCGAACGTCAAAAATATTTGCCGCCTCTGGCAACGGTGTTCTTCCAGCGTTATCGGCACGGCAAGCCCACCAAAAGAGAAAAGCGCTACAAGGGACTGACCAACCCCGTCGTCGCCCGCTCCTTCAGTCAGGCTCGCTTGGTGTTTAACGAGATAGTAGCAAAGTATGGCTCGCCTCATTTTGTGAACGTCGAGACTGCACGTGACTTGTCGCGCTCCCGGAAAGATCGGGATCAAATCAAGAAGACGCAAAATGCCAATAAGGCGCGCAAGGAAGCGTTGCGCACAGAATATCAAAACAGGCTCGAATACCTCGCCAAACAGCCCGGCAACGAAACGCTGGATAGCGAGCTGGCTGCACCACAACTCATCAAAATGCGCCTTTACGCCGAGCAAGGTGCCCAAAGCGCCTACAGCCAAAAGGATCTGAATCCAGACCTGATCCTGTCCGATCCGTTTTATACCGAGATAGATCACATCTGGCCGCGCTCCAAAACCTTCGATAACAGCTTCGACAATCAAGTGCTGGTGCTGGCTGGCGAAAACCAAAACAAGCAGGATCGCATACCCTATGACTTCATGAATGGCGCTGGCGACCCCACGCGCTGGCGGCAATTTGAAGCATGGGTCAGGGGATGCCATGAGATGAGCGCGGAAAAGAAATACCGGCTGTTAGCCCAACAGATGAGCGACACCGATGAATTCAAGGCGCGCAATCTGGTGGACACACGCTATGTCACGCGACTGTTTTCCCGCACGCTCCGGGAGCATATCCAGTTCGCCGGAAATCCAGTTGATGAAGATTTTCAGGAAATACTGCCAGATGATTCCGGCAAGGAGCGCTACGACCGTTTCATGCGCGCGCGTGTGCGCAGCCCGCAAGGGCGACTCACCGATTTCTTGCGGGGCAAATGGGGCTTGGCGAAACTCAAGAATCGTGAGAAAAGCGACTTGCACCACGCGCTGGATGCCTGTGTGATTGCGGCTTGCAGCCCCAAGATCATCGAGCAAGTCAACCGCCACTTTGCCAACGAAGAGCGGACGCCGGATCGCTATCACTTCAAGAAAAACAAGGATGGCAGCTTTACAGTACGTGCCAAGGGCGAAATCATTAGCCCACAGCAAGCAAGGGAACAAGGGCTGTTATTGCGCGAGCCATGGCTTGGATTCTACCAAGAGGTTAAGTGCAAGCTGGGCGAGGTTTTTGTCTCGCGCCGCCCGAAGCACAAACGCAAAGGCGAAGTGCATGGGGCCAATCCGCAGGCTCACCGCCGCATCCCCGTCCCGTTGGTGCAGCTCACAGAAAAAATGCTGAATGACGCTCTGGTTGCCACGCAACCGGGACGCAGGCGCAGCAACTATGAAGCGGTGCTGCAAGCCCTCCATGCCCATCACGGAGATGCCAAGGCAGCCTTTGCCGATGGCTTTGACATTAGAGCAAGGCATGACAAGCCCGTCACAGTAAATGGCAAGCAAGGCGTGCCGATGAAGACAAGGGTAATTCATTTGCCTTTGTCGGCATGCCCGGCTGATTTGCTCAAGGCCATTGAAGAAGAACAAACCAGAAAGGTCAAACAGGCGCAAAAAGCTGGCACAAAAAATCATGGGAAGAAGGCCCATAAAGCCGATGAGCCGATCTTCACAGAAACCCTGAACTCATTGATGAGGAAGTCAATCCCGCTCGCGGAGCTGAAGCGCGCTGACTTAACTCTTGAGGCGCTTCAACAGGCGGACACCCCGGAGAAAAACACGGGCACTGATTTTTACACGCGCAACAAAAAGTTGCTCGCCGCACTGGATGAGCGCCTTGCCCAACATGACGACGTTGGCAAATCAGCTTTCGCCAAAGATTTCTTCCCTCCCAACAACCCAGCTAAACCCATGCGGGCTATTCGCTTGCCGCAAGCACAGATTCAACAGCGCTTGCAGAAGAAAGAGCTGGAAAAGACGGTTCACAAAACAATTGACCTGACCAAGCTCAAGAAAAAACATTTGCAGGAATCTGAAGTGGGCAGCAGCTTCTACCATCGCAACAAAGACCTGCTCATAGCGCTAGCCAAAAAGCTCGAAGATTTTAAGGATGATGGCAAGAAGGCATTTGACGAGCCTTTTATCCCTCCCCCCGGCAAGAGTGGCAAGGCACGTCCGCCCATTCGTTCCATTCGCTTGCCGCAAGCACAAGGCAGCGGCCTTTATGTTCGTGGCGGCCTGCCTGAAGTAGGCGAAAGCTTGAGAACCGAGGTTTATTGGGATAAAGAACAAAAACGTTATTTCTTCCGCCCCGTTTATCAGGCAAACAACCGGCAGCTATTCGGGGTAGTGCCGAAACCAGAAAAATCTGATTTCCTCTTCAACCTGTACATTGATGACCCGATTGAAGTGGTGCTCAACACTGGAGAAGTAATTCCCGGCAATGGCAAACCTGGCTACTTTGTCGTCTATGAAGGTGACGGTCGAATGCGAATCAGAACCCATGATCGTCCAGGGAAAAGCATGGAGAAGAAAAATAAAACCGGAACATCAGATGAAACGCCTGAAAACGCAATAGCTAAAGAAGAAAATGAGGCTTCGCAAGCTGGTGATAAAACTCTGTTTCGCTTTCAGACAGGCAGTAAAGACAGCCATATCCGGGAACTGCGACTATTCAAGGTAGGCATTCTGGGAGGGGAGCCAGTAGAAATCACAGCTCCTGTAAAACATGACCTGGCGTAGCGTCGTCATCTCCCGCCCCGCCAAGCTCAAGCGGGATCATTACTCGCTCGCTATCGAGCAGGAGCGGACCGCCTGCGTGCCGTTCGAGGACATCGCGGTGATCGTGCTCAACCACCGCGAGATCACGCTCACGCATCCGGTGCTCTCGGCCTGCGGCGAGTACGGTATCAGCTTGTTCGCCACGGGCGACACGCATCACCCATGCGGCGTGTTCCTCCCCTTCCTGCCGCATTCGCGCGCCACGCGCTGGCTGCGTTTGCAACTGGATTTGCCACGCCCCGTCGCCAAACAGGCCTGGGCAGCCATCGTGCGCAAGAAAATTTCCAACCAGGCCGCCTGTTTGCGGCTGGCGGGGCGCGACGGCGCAGACAGGCTGGATTCCTACGCACGACGGGTGCGCTCCGGCGATGCGGGCAATCTGGAAGGCCAAGCCGCCTTCTTCTATTTCACACAACTCTTCGGCAAAGATTTCCGCCGCGACCAGGCGCGCTTCACCAATGCGGCGCTGGATTATGGTTATGCGGTGCTGCGCGGCACCATTGCGCGCGGGCTGGTGGCGCATGGGCTGATGCCTTCCATCGGGCTGTTTCATGCCAGCGAACAGAATGCCTTCAATCTCGCGGACGATGTGATTGAGCCTTTCCGGCCATTGGTGGATTTGTTCGTGTACAAAATGATTCCGCAACCCGATGGCGAACTGCACCCCGAAGACAAGGTGGCGCTGGTGAGCCTGCTCAATGTGGATGTGGGCATGCCGCGCGGCAAGATGTCCGTGCTTTCCGCCATCGAACAGATGATAGAAAGCCTTGCCCGCATTTACGACGGCGGCAATGAAACATTACTCGAAATGCCCGGCATCATCGGGCTGGAACAACATCTGCTGGAGTGCTGAAACATGCACTCCCTATTGATCCGGCACGCAAACAGTAGCGGGTCATACCGGCGAAGGCCGGTATCCAGTGGCGCGCAAAGCGCGCCGTTATTGTCCATGACTGGATTCCGGGTCAAACCCGGAATGACGGCGTAGCGATGAGCACGGAGACACGACGATTTATGCGCCTGCTCGTGTTCTTCGATCTCCCAGTCGTCACCAAGGCGGAACGCCGCGCTTACACCGTATTCCGCCGCTTCCTCATCAACGACGGCTACGACATGATCCAGTTCTCGGTGTATGGCCGCATCCTGAACGGCAATGACGCGCTGGAAAAACACTTCAAGCGCCTGGTGGATAACCTGCCACCGGAAGGCTCGGTGCGCTGCTTGTCTGTCACCGAAAAACAATTCGCCAGCATGAAACTGCTGGTCGGCCTGCCGCTTTTTCAGGAAAAAGCCATCAAGACCAACCAAATGCTGCTGTTTTGAGCCGCTTTTTTAAAAGCAAAACGCCCATCCAGCCGAGGCTGGACGGGCATCTGCGAGAGGCTTATGGTAGCTCATCCGGGGTGAGAGAGGGAGTGATTCACGTCTGTCCATGATGGTAGCTCATCCGGGGTGAGAGAGGGAGCTACAACACTAATAGATAAAAACGTATCCAGATTCTCATGGTAGCTCATCCGGGGTGAGAGAGGGAGCTACAACGGATCACGAGCACGGGCTTCTCGCTCTTGAATGGTAGCTCATCCGGGGTGAGAGAGGGAGCTACAACCAACGGTACGCCCTACGGCACCTGGACTACATGGTAGCTCATCCGGGGTGAGAGAGGGAGCTACAACAACGTAATTGTCGGCAGCACGAATTTACCAATGGTAGCTCATCCGGGGTGAGAGAGGGAGCTACAACGCGATGACATGCGCGAAGGTTTGACCGCAGATGGTAGCTCATCCGGGGTGAGAGAGGGAGCTACAACCTCGCTACATACACATCGTCGTGCTGTACTATGGTAGCTCATCCGGGGTGAGAGAGGGAGCTACAACCACCGCGATGGTTTGCACTCTCTCCGACTTATGGTAGCTCATCCGGGGTGAGAGAGGGAGCTACAACGAGCCTGGGTCAGTTTTGCGGCCGCCGCGTATGGTAGCTCATCCGGGGTGAGAGAGGGAGCTACAACCGGGATCGCACAGCACCAACGGCGGCGGCAATGGTAGCTCATCCGGGGTGAGAGAGGGAGCTACAACGTGTCCATGTTTATTTTCATCACTACAACCTCGACTTCGCCGCCATCGCGGCTGCGGCCATGGTAGCTCATCCGGGGTGAGAGAGGGAGCTACAACGTGACCGGCGTCGACACCGACGGTGTGTGGATGGTAGCTCATCCGGGGTGAGAGAGGGAGCTACAACGCTGGCACGGACGCCCCCGCAAGGGGGGCATCCGACCAGCGTCGCGCTTCGCGCAGTTTTGCAAAAATGTCCCAAACCACGCTCGTTTTTCCCCGTGAAAATTCCGGTAACGCTTTGCTTGCTAACCGCAAGTTGGAATGCCTGTTACAGAGTCGGCACGCTCATCTAAGAATCCGCTCGCATTGAGCTTGCCGGAATGCGAACGGGTTCTTGCGTTTCCTTGATAGTTTCATCAGGTCCAGCACGAACGGTTTTCAAGTTCTATTCGGCGGCCCGGTAGCCGGGCCTTTGCGGGTGCGTCTTGACGTCGCCGCGCTGCTGGCGCGCGTAGTCCTCAAGCTGGCGCTTGGCGGCATCGAAGGCGTCGCGCAAGGCCACGTAAACGTCCTCGTCATGGTCGCGGGTGGCCACGATTTCGCGACCCGGCAAGCCGATATCAACCCGCACGTTGAACTGCTTGCCTTGGCGCTGGTGCTTGTGCGGCTCTCCCACCACCACGCGGCACGAAGTGATGTGATCGTAAAACTCGCCGAGTTTCTCCGCTTTCTCCCGTATGCGTTTTTCGAGCGCTTCCGAGGATGCGATGTTGCGGATGGTGATTTGCAATGGTGTTTGCATGGTTATAACCCTTCCCGTTCAATTCCGGTTAACGGCGGTTCAACGCCTCCTGATTCCGTTCTTTTCTCTTAACGCGACCAGTTTACACGCAACAGATACTCATCCGGGTTGTAGTGAAACTTCAGCTCGCCCCGGTAAGCGCGTTGCAATGCCTCGCCTATGCCGATGGCGAGATGGGTATCGGTGGTGCTCAACAGCGCCCCGCCATTTTTTGTTTCCTCGGTCGCCATGATGCGCTTGAGCGGGTGTTCCGCCTGTTCGTGTTTTTCCTCGTTGCGGACGAGGCGCATGATTTCATCGCGGTGCGCGGTAAAAAATTCGCCCTGCAACGTAACGAAGCCACAGGGGTAATCGTCGTGTATGCGGCGGCAGGCGGGGCAGCATTCCTGGCGTGCGCCTGACGGGGCCTTCAGCCACTGCCAGCGCCCTTCATGAAAAACCGCACCGCACTTCGGGCAAACTGTCGGCCCGGAAAGCTTGCCCTGCGCCCTGTACGGATCGTGTACCCGCTCCTGCAATAGCCTGTCATGGCGCTCGGGGTGAAAATTGGGTGAAGCATTCTGGTTGCTCATGGCGCCCTCCCTCAACCTGGAAAAACCGCGTCTTCCGGTGGCAGTATTTCCTGCACCCATCGCTCGACCCGTGGCCTGAGCCTTTTGGCGATACTGATGCGCTCATCCATGCAGGTCGGGCTGTGTCAGCACGATATGTCTCAACACCGCATCAGCCGGGTGTGCGGCCAGCAGTTTGTTGCAATTCGAACACACCACGTCAACCGGCGCCGTGACGAAATAATGAAACGTCGGTTGCGCCAAGTAAATAAGCATATTCCTTATTCTTGGCCGCATTTCCCGGATGCCGGCTATTGTGTTACCCGGGCGGAGCGCTGCCACGACCCAAACGCGAAACACCACAAAAACTCCGGTTCATGCCATCTGCCGGGCTTACCTCTATAATGCCGCACCCCGTGGCCTTGCCTCTCCCGTTTTTCACATGCTGTTCGCATCGAAACATTCCCGCCCGCGTTACACCAACCTGCACGGCTCGTCCGATGCGCTGGCGCTGGCGCAATTTGCTCAAGAGTCAAAATCGCCGCTGGCGGTAATCGCCGCCAGTGCGTTGGAGGCACAGCGGCTGGTGGATGAAATCCCGTTCTTTGGCCCCAACCTGCGCGTCCACTTATTGCCGGACTGGGAAACCTTACCCTACGACCACTTCTCGCCCCACCAGGATTTGATCTCCGAACGCCTGGCCACGCTGCACCACATTCGCAGCACCCGCGAGGGGTACACCAAAGGTGGGCAATCCGCCTCCAGCCTGCGGCTGGGCGGAATTGACACCGCCGGCGGGGACCCCGCTGCTGCGCAGCGACCCTCCCGCAGCAATACGTGCGATGTGATTGTGGTGCCGGTCGCTACCGCGTTGTACCCGCTGCCGCCGGTGGAATATCTTGCCGCTTTTACCTTTTTCCTCAAGCGCGGCGAAAAGCTCGACTCCGGGAAACTGCGCGAACAGCTTGTGCTGGCCGGATACACCCACGTGCAACAGGTGCTGACGCCGGGCGAATACTGCGTGCGCGGCGGGCTGATTGACCTGTTTCCGATGGGCAGCCCCGTACCCTACCGGTTCGATCTTTTCGGCGACGAGATCGAAACTATTTCCACTTTCGACGTGGATACGCAGCGCACTCTCTATCCCGTGCCGGAAATCCGCCTGCTGCCCGCACGCGAGTTTCCGCTGGACGAACAGGGGCAGTCGCACTTCCGCCAGAGCTTCCGCGAACGCTTCGAGGGCGACCCTTCCCGGTCGCGCATCTACAAGGACGTGAGCAAGGGTATCGCCCCGGCGGGGATCGAATATTACCTGCCGCTGTTCTTCGAACGCACCGCCTCCCTGTTCGATTATCTGCCCGCATCCACCACGCTGTGCCTGCACCACGACGTGGGGGGGGCTATCGCCGCCTTTGCCGGGGATGCGGCAGCGCGCTATAACCTGCTGCGCGGCGACCCGCAGCACCCGTTGCTGGAGCCGCACGAACTGTTCCTGAGCGCGGAACAGTTCTTCGTGCGGGTGAAAGAGTTTGAGCGGCTGGATGTCGTCGTCAACAATCAGTCAACCATTCGCCTTGAGCCTGATGAAACTACTGGTGAAACTACTAGCCATCCCACCAAGCAACCAATAAACGGTAACCAAGCCGCTGGTTATCAGCACGAACGGCTTGATGGAGAACGGCCGGAAAGCACACCTAAAAACCTTACCCCCTGCCACACCGCCCCCTTGCCCGGCATTGCCATCAACCGCCGCGCCGAAATCCCCACGCAGGCGTTCCATGATTTTTTGCGCAACTATGAGGGCCGCGTGCTGCTGCTCGCCGACAGCCTGGGCCGCCGCGAGATCATTTCCGGCTACCTGAAGGAATACGCTCTCGCGCCCGCCCCGTGCGAAAGCTACGCCGCATTCCTTGGCGGCAGCGAGAAATTCATGCTCGGCGTCGCCGCGCTGCAAAACGGCTTCATCCTCTCCGGCGAACGTGTCGCGGTTGTTACCGAAACCGAACTCTATGCCTCGCAGCCCCGCCGCACCGGGCGCACATCGAAGAAAAGTAACGTGGAAGCCATGTTGCGCGATCTGTCGGAACTCAAAGTCGGCGATCCGGTCGTGCACGAACAACACGGCATCGCGCGTTATCGGGGGTTGGTCAACCTCGACTTCGGCGAAGGCGAGAACGAGTTTCTGCTGCTGGAATATGCCGATGCCGACAAGCTGTACGTGCCGGTGGCCCAGTTGCACCTGATCGGCCGCTACAGCGGCGGCGCACCGGAGGCGGCACCCTTGCACAAACTGGGCAGCGGCACATGGGACAAGGCCAAGCGCCGCGCCATGCAACAGGTGCGCGACACCGCCGCCGAGCTGCTCAACCTGTACGCCCAGCGCGCCTTGCGCCAGGGTCACGCATTCAGGCTCGACCACCATGACTACGAGGCGTTCTGTGCCGGATTCGGCTTCGAGGAAACGCCGGACCAGGCCGCCGCCATCGAGGCGGTGCTGGTTGACCTCAAGTGCGGCAAGCCGATGGATCGGCTGATCTGCGGCGATGTCGGCTTCGGCAAAACCGAGGTCGCGCTGCGGGCCGCTTTCGTCGCGGTAGCGGACGGCAAGCAGGTGGCGGTACTGGCGCCCACCACGTTGCTGGCCGGGCAACACTTTCAGAATTTCTCCACCCGCTTTGCCGACTGGCCGGTAAAGATCGCCGAGCTGTCGCGCTTCCGCACCGGCAAGGAACAGGCGCAGTCGCTGAAAGAGATGGGCGAAGGCAAGCTCGACATCATCATCGGCACGCACAAGCTGATCCAGAAGGGCGTTAAGTTCCACAACCTGGGGTTGGTGATTATTGATGAAGAGCACCGCTTCGGGGTGCAGCAGAAAGAGCGGCTGAAGGCATTGCGCGCGGAAGTGGACGTACTGACGCTAACCGCCACGCCGATCCCGCGCACGCTGGCGATGTCGCTCGAAGGGCTGCGCGACTTCTCGGTGATCGCCACCGCACCGCAACGCCGCCTTTCGATCAAAACCTTTGTGGCCAACACCAGCCAGGGCGTGATCCGCGAAGCCGTGCTGCGCGAGCTCAAGCGCGGCGGGCAGGTATATTTCCTGCACAACGAGGTGGATACCATCACCAACATGCTGGAAAAGCTGGAGGCACTGTTGCCGGAGGCGCGCATCCGCGTGGCGCACGGCCAGATGAACGAGCGCGAGCTGGAAGCGGTGATGCGCGATTTCACCCACCAGCACTTCAACCTGCTGCTGTGTTCCACCATCATCGAAACCGGCATAGACGTGCCCACCGCCAACACTATCCTGATCAACCGCGCCGACCGCTTCGGCCTCGCGCAGTTGCACCAGTTGCGCGGCCGCGTCGGGCGCTCGCACCACCAGGCTTATGCGTATCTGCTGGTGGATAACAAGGAAGGCCTCACGGCGCAGGCGAAAAAACGCCTCGAAGCGATCCAGGCGATGGAGCAGCTCGGCAGCGGTTTTTTCCTCGCCATGCACGATCTCGAAATTCGCGGCGCGGGCGAGGTGCTGGGCGAATCGCAGAGCGGCGAAATGCTGGAAATCGGCTTCTCGCTCTACAACGACATGCTTTCCGCCGCCATCGCCTCGCTCAAACAGGGCAAGGAACCGGACATGGCGCACCCGCTCGGCGTCACCACCGAGATCAACCTGCACACGCCCGCGCTGCTGCCCGACGATTACTGCGACGACATCCACCAGCGGCTGGTGCTGTACAAGCGCATGGCCAACTGCAACACGGCGGAGGAACTGGATGAAATGCACCAGGAGCTGATAGACCGCTTCGGCCTGTTGCCGCAAGCCGCGCAAACCCTGCTCGACTGCCACCGCCTGCGCATTGCCGCCAAACCTCTGGGCATCACCAAAGTGGATGCCTCATCTGAGGCCATCGTCATCCAGTTTGCGCCGAACCCGCCGATAGATCCGGCTAAAATCATCGCCCTGATCCAGAGCAAACGGCACATCAAAATGGCGGGGCAGGACAGGCTGCGGGTCGAGCTGAAATATGGGGACTTGAAACAGCGGGTGCTGGCGATCAGGAATTTCTTTGGGGAGCTGGAATAGGGTGAAATTGTTTTCGCTTGGCTCACTAAACCACATGCGGTTTGCGCCGAAACAGTGGCGAGCCGAACTTCCCTTAAGGGCACTTCTAAAAATTCGTCACACCGGCGAAAGCCGGTGTCCAGCCTATTGAAAATACTGGGCAGAATACACTTACAATCAAGCAAGAAGAACGAGTATTCTCGAAGTTGTTGCAAGCTGCGATAATCGTTTATCCTTAAGACCGTAATTCGAGCCACAAAGAATACGGGTCACACGGGGAAGTTGCGGCACTCACCACCTGGCGCGCCTTCACCCTTTGGATGAGATGCGGTTTGCCAGTAATTGATTAGTTTTCCCGGTGATTTCTGTGTGCTCTATGGTCAATTAAGGTTTTCAGGTTTACCCTTCAACAATTGAGCGAATATGTATCTTTAACTAGTGCCGTAGCATGAGCGACTACGACCTTCTCATCCAGTTCTTAAAAATTCTTACCCTATTCGGTGGCGTCAGCGCCGCCTTATTTTTTTTCTGGTGGAAAAACTATTCGAGGCCGGTTCTGGCAACCGACAGGCGCCAAATGAATATGAAAGTGGAGATAGATCGCCGGAAAGGCGAGCGCCGGAGACAACCCCGACGTATGGCGTACCCGGCGTAAATCGCTCGGGAAACACGAGCGCGCTCCCGAATCAAAAATGGGAAATCTGCCATTGGCAACTCCCCTCCCATACGGGTATCCGTTTCCTGCCAGCGACATCATCCGCCGGATAATTGCCAACAGACCCTAGCTTTTTTTCTGGTTTTCATCGTAGGGGTAGCGCACATGCCCAAAGCGAACCATGAACACCGCCAGGGTCAGCAGCAAGATCGAGCAAGATACCGCCAGCATGCGCCATACATCCATCTCTTTCATATCGAGCACCAGATACCGCGCCAGCGCCACCATGCCGATGTAAAGAGGGAAGCGAACCGGCATTTTGCCGGTGCTGTAATGCAAGCCCACCATGGCTAAAACTTCCATGTAAAGAAACATCATCAGCAGGTCGGCAAGCGAAACGTTCCTTGCGCTCAACATGGATAGAACCTCATTGAGCATGGCGGATACGGTGGCAATGGCGATCACCAGCAGCCCGATATTTTCAACGAACGAAAGCAGCCGCATGTTTACGTGTTTGATTTGATTCATCATGTTAGTTTGCTTCCAAAAAACTATCTTGTTGGTCACTGATCCGGCACAAATCAAAAAGCGGTTCCGTTCGACCTAAACTTGCCGAAGGCCCTGAATCCGCAAATACGTGGCGTGGCAATAGGCTGCGCACCCCGCAAATAAAACCTACACCTGCGGGTGCGCCCTCTCCGCTCCGGCGTGCAGTTTGTTCAGCGCATTAAGGTATGCCTTGGCCGAAGCCACCACGATGTCGGTATCCGCGCCTTGGCCGTTCACCACTCGCCCGCCCCTGGACAGCCGCACCGTTACTTCGCCTTGCGCATCGGTGCCGCTGGTAATGTTGTTCACCGAATACAGCAGCAATTCTGTCCCGCTCTGCGCGACCTGGTCTATGGCCTTGAGCGTGGCGTCCACCGGGCCGCCGCCCTTCGCTTCCGCGATGCGCTCCTTCCCGTCCACGCTGAGCACCACCCTGGCAGAAGGCGCTTCGCCGGTTTCCGAATGGGCGCGCATGGACACCAGACGGTAATGCTCGCTGACATGCGCCACGGTTTCCTCGTTGACCAGCGCCTGCAAGTCCTCGTCAAAAATCTCCGACTTGCGGTCGGCCAGATCCTTGAAATGCGCGAAGGCGGTATTCAGCGCTTCCTCGCTTTCCAGCACGATGCCGAGCTCATGCAAGCGAGAGCGGAAAGCGTTGCGCCCGGAAAGCTTGCCCAAAGTGAGCTTGTTTGTGCTCCAGCCCACGTCCTCTGCGCGCATGATTTCATAAGTTTCGCGGTGCTTGATCACGCCATCCTGGTGGATGCCGGACTCGTGCGCAAAAGCGTTCGCGCCGACGATGGCCTTGTTTGGCTGCACCGGGTAGCCGGTGATGCTGGATACCAGCTTGGAAGTCGGCACGATCTGCGTGGTGTCTATGCGCATCAACTGCCTGATGCGCTCGCCCCACAAGGCCGGGATGCTGTAGCCGACCGTATCCGGCACATTGAGCGTTTTCGCCCCGGCCTGGATCACCGCATCAAATACGCGCACCAGAAAATCCATCTCCGAGCGCACCGCGTCTTCGGCGGAAAATTCCACGTCATCGGTATATTCCAGCGCGAGCTTCACCGCCTTGACTGCGTTCTCGACAACCTGGTCCGGCGTCATGCGCAGCTTCTTTTCCATGTGGATGGGCGAAGTGGCGATGAAGGTGTGGATGCGCCCGGATTTCGCCGGTTTGATCGCCTCGCCTGCCGCGCGCACATCGCGCTCGTTCGCCCGCGCCAGCGAACACACGGTGGAATGCTCGATGATTCTTGCGATGGCCTGTATCGCGCCGGCATCACCGGGGCTGGCGGCAGCAAACCCCGCCTCGATCACATCCACGCCCAGCTTTTCCAGTTGCCGCGCGATGCGCATCTTTTCCTCCTTGGTCATGGAGGCACCCGGGCTTTGCTCGCCATCGCGCAAAGTGGTATCGAAAATTATCAGTTTTTCTGCCATGTCAGGCTCCGTTGCAAATTGTTCAACCTGCGGCCCCCTTCCGGATGCCGCCCGTTTCAAGGTTTTGGAAATTGATTAGCGCGCAGGGCGGTGTCAATTCTACATCGCCTATCAGGCGATAGTGGATTGCCTAACTTTGTTGCAGCAGCAGCGCGGCGAGCAGGCTGAACGTGGAATGCGATTGCGAGATGTGGCGGGAGAAGTGCATGAGTACGAATATATCGGCTTTCGTTCGTGCGCGCAACCGCCAATGCAGCACCGCATTCCGCACCTTCCACCCCCCAGGCTACCGGATGCGCGGGCCGCCAAGATGAGCGACAATGCCGCCCTCCGGCGTCAAGACGCAGAAGGAAGCCGCTCCGGGCCATTTTCGCGGCGGGCAAACTGCGGGCGCGGCACGGCAAAGTGCAGGATTTCCACATTCCTGCCGAATCAAGACAGCACCCAGAAAGATCAAATTCACCGCACGGTGTTCGGACTCATTTCTGTATTGGAAGAGTTGTGCTTAAAGAGAACAAAGAGCCAGGCCACACCCCGATGATGCAGCAATACCTGCGCCTCAAGGCACAGCATCCGGACATGCTGCTGTTCTACCGCATGGGCGATTTCTACGAGCTGTTCTACGAGGATGCCGAGCGCGCCGCCAGGCTGCTCGACATTACGCTGACCCAGCGCGGCGCATCCAACGGCCAGCCGATCAAGATGGCGGGCGTGCCTTACCACGCTGCCGAGCAATATCTGGCGCGGCTCATCAAGCTGGGCGAATCGGTCGCCATCTGCGAACAGATCGGCGACCCCGCCGCCAGCAAAGGCCCGGTGGAACGCAAGGTGGTGCGCATCGTCACCCCCGGCACACTGACCGATTCCGCGTTGCTGGAAGAAAAACGCGACAGCCTGTTGCTGGCACTGCACCAAAACCGCAACGAGATCGGCCTCGCCTGGCTGAATCTCGCATCGGGCCAACTCACCCTCGCCGAAATCAGCGCCAGCCAGTTGCCCGCTGAACTGGAGCGTTTGCAGCCTTCCGAGATTCTGTTCGCCGAAAGCGCAACCGCACCGCAGTTCAGGAACGCCGCCAACAAATCGCTCCCCGATTGGCACTTCGAGCGGGACACCGCGCACCGCGCGCTGTGCCAGCAATTCGGCACGCGCGACCTCGCCGGTTTCGGCTGCGAAGAACTCACCTTGGGATTGTCGGCGGCGGGGGCGCTGCTGGGCTACGCCAAGCTCACGCAGGGCCAGAGCATCGCCCACATCCGTGGCGCACAGGTCTATCACGCCGATGAGTTCGTGCGCATGGATGCCGCGACCCGGAGCAACCTGGAGATCACCCAGACCCTGCGCGGCGAACCCGCGCCCACCCTGCTCTCGCTGCTCGACACCTGCGCCACCAACATGGGCAGCCGCTTGCTGGCGCACTGGCTGCACCACCCGCTGCGCAACCGCGAGGTGCTGCGCGCACGGCTGGATGCGGTGGACGCACTCAAAGAGCCCCCTCTCCCCAACCCTCTCCCGCGAGGGGAGAGGGAGTTGTTCCGCGCTGTACACGACCACCTCAAACCGAGTGTAGACGTGGAGCGCATCACCGCGCGCATCGCCCTGAAGAGCGCAAGGCCGCGCGACCTTTCCGGCCTGCGCGAGACACTGCGCGCCTTGCCGCAGTTGCGCACCGCTCTTGGTAGGGTGGGCAGCTCTGCTGCCCACGCGGAGCGTCACATTGAGAACCGCGTGGGCACACAAACGTGCCCACCCTACGCCTCACTGCTGGACAGCCTGACCAACGCCCTGCACACCGACCCCGCGCTGGTCGAACTGTTGCAAAAGACACTGAAAGAAGAACCTTCCAGCGTATTAAGAGAAGGCGGCGTCATCGCCGACGGCTTCGATGCCGAGCTGGATGAGTTAAGAGGCATCCAGACCAACTGCGGCGATTTCCTGCTCGAACTGGAAACGCGCGAACGCGCCCGCACCGGCATTGACAAGCTGAAGGTCGAATACAACCGCGTGCATGGCTTCTACATCGAGGTGAGCGCTGCCAATGCCCACAAGGTTCCGGACGACTACCGCCGCCGCCAGACGCTGAAGAACGCCGAGCGCTATATCACGCCGGAACTGAAGACCTTCGAGGACAAGGCGCTCTCCGCCAACGACCGCGCGCTGGCACGCGAGAAATTTCTCTATGAGCAACTGCTCGACAACCTCGCGCCCTTCATCCCGCAACTGCAAGACATCGCTGCCGCCATCGCCGAACTGGACGTACTCGCCACCTTTGCCGAACGCGCCGCCACACTGGATTTCAGCGCGCCCCAGTTCGCGCAGGAGCCGGTGCTGCGCATCGCCCAGGGCCGCCACCCGGTGGTGGAAGCGCAAGTCGAGCAATTCATTGCCAACGACACCAGCCTGCATGCCGCGCGCAAGATGCTGCTCATCACCGGCCCCAACATGGGCGGCAAATCCACCTACATGCGCCAGGTCGCGCTCATCACGCTGCTCGCGCATTGCGGCAGCTTCGTGCCCGCGCGCGAGGCGGTGCTGGGCGAGATAGACCAGATTTTCACGCGCATCGGCTCGTCGGATGACCTGGCAGGCGGGCGCTCCACCTTCATGGTCGAGATGACCGAAGCCGCCAACATCCTGCATAACGCCACCGACAAGAGCCTGGTGCTGGTGGACGAGATCGGGCGCGGCACCAGCACCTTCCGAAGAATTCCGCCAGCTTGCCAACGTACACTTGGCCGCCATCGAACACCAGCATAGCATCGTGTTCCTGCACAGCGTCAACGAAGGCGCGGCCAGCCAGAGCTACGGCCTGCAAGTCGCCGCACTCGCGGGCGTGCCGAACAGCGTCATCCGCAACGCGAAGAAACAACTGGTGAAATTGGAGCAGCAGAGCGCGGCACAGAACCCGCAGGGTGATTTGTTTGCCACCGGGCCATTGCTTTCGGGGCGAGAATCGCCGGAACCGGCAGAGCATCCGCTGGTATCGGCGCTACGCGACCTGCAACCGGATGAGGTGAGCCCGAAGGAAGCGCTGGAGAGGATTTATCAGTTGAAGAAACTGCTATGACGCAGCGGCCAATTGGACACTACTCCCGAATTGGCATACGATAAATCTGTCCAGCAATATTCCGATTCAGGAGCACAGATGAAACTCTCTACACAGGTCAAACCCGCCAGCTATTTGCAAGATCATGTCACCGACATCATCCGGGAAATCTCGGAGACCCGCGAACCCATGCTAATCACCCAGGACGGCGAAGCCAAGCTGGTGGTCATGGATGTGAAGAGTTATGAAGAACAGGAACAAACCGTTGCGCTCCTGAAAATCCTCGCCCTCGGCAACAAGGAGATCGAACAAGGCAAGTTCCGCCTCGCAGAAGACGTATTTGCCGAACTGGATGAAACTGCGCCGCAATGAACTATCGCATCGTCTTTCTCGCCTCTGCCGAGCAGGACTTGAAAGAGCTCAAGCGCTACATCGTCAAGAACTTCTCCCCCCAAGCCTGGCACAGCACCTACGGCAAACTCAAAGAATCCATCTTCAACCTGAAAGCCTTCCCGCTTTCCGGCGCCATTCCGGAAGAATTGGCGCAACTGAATATCACCCAATACCGGCAGATCGTCTCCGGCATGAACAGGGTAATCTATGAAGCAAGGCAAAACACCATCTACATCCATATTGTTGCCGACACACGAAAGGATATGAAGACCTTGCTCATTCAGAGAGTGCTCAGGGATAACTGATTCAAGCAACCTTGGGCGAGCCGTTCAAGCGAAGGAGAACATGATGAATGCACGATCTGCAAGATCGGAGAATCTCCAAAGGGAGTATGAATGAAAAGCGCCAATATACTTGAGCTTCATTACTATTTCGGAGATAACAGCCATGAAATTGATGCAGTTCTCCGAAACAAAAGTGAAGCAGAACTTCTGGGGATTATTCTTGAGGCTGCTACTCTTTTAGAAATTGACGCAAGCCTCATCAAAGAGGCATATAAAGAAGGGGGGTTTCGCGATTTCTGGAAAGCCCTTGGCAAAAGTTCACCTCAAATCACATTACTTCTTCTCATCGTTCAAATAATAATTTCGACGATTCCTATTTTTGACCCAGAAAACAAAGAACTAGAAATAGAGGAAAAGCGGCTTAGCATTGAGGAAAAGAAACTAAATATAAAGAAATTGGAGCAAGACATAACGAATGGGAAGCAAACCAATTCGAGTATTGAACAAGTAGCAAAATCTGTTGGTGTCAATTTAAAAATCATAAAGCGCAAATCTAATTTTTTCTCTTCAATTAGCGAATATCGAAAAGTTGAGCAAGTCGGATTCTCCGTTTTAGATAATGATTGGCAACCAGTATCTCCTGAGAAGCTTGTACCACGGTCTGATTTTGGAAAATTTGTTCTTAGTACTAATAAGCTTAAATCCGAGGAAGATGATGGCGCCTTAATTGAAATAATTTCTCCTGTTCTCAAAGAAGGCCGTTATAAATGGAAAGGAATTTACAACAAGACACCAATCAGTTTTGAAATGCAAGATACGCATTTCCGCGATGCGGTGTTATTTGAAAACATTCCGTTTCAACATGGAAGCAAAATAATCTGTGTTCTAATCACTCATAGAGAACTGGATGAAGTTGGCGAAATCAAAGTTACAGGTTATTCAGTAACAACTGTTTTGGAGAAAGTTGACGACAACATCTCTCAAGAAACTCCACAGGGTAAAAAATACCGACATGCTAAAAAGCTTGTTGATGCTCAACAGAACTTATTTGATTCTCACTAGTATTGCAACACATAAATAACGAAACACGTATCATGCTGTCGCACGCCCACCCCATGACGAGGAGCCAGCCATGCGACAGACCGAAC
>VIKH01000054.1:0-4391 GCA_008080515.1 Gallionellaceae bacterium
GCCTCGGACAGGGTGACGGTGGCGCTGACCACATCGCCCGCGTTCAGCGTGCTGTTCTGGATGCCGATGGCCGAGGTGATGGCAATGCCGGTGACGACGTCACTTTCTGCTACATCCGTCACCGTGATGGCCACCGCCTGATCGGTCGCGTTGCCCGCCGGGTCGGTGGCGGTGACGGTGATGTCGTAGACGTTGTTGCCGCCGCTGTCCGCGGGTGCCTCAAAGTCGGGGCTGGTTATGAAGGTGACCGCACCGGTGGCGGCGTGGATGCCGAACAACGCCGCATCCGTGCCGCCGAGGGTGTAGGTGACCCCCGTGTCGCCATTGGCGGTGGCGTCATACACCGTGACGATGGGGTCGGTGTTTTCGGCAACACTGGTGCTGGCGCCGCTACTGAAAACAGGGGCGGTGGTGTCCACCAGGTAGCTGGCGTTGTCCGCCACCAGCGCGTGTGTGAGCGTGGCATTGTTTCCTGCTGCGTCCACCAGCGTGCCGCCGTTGAGGCTGAAGCTGTCGGAGGCGATGCTGATGCCGTTGGCGTCGGTCTGTCCGGCCAGGATGGTGTAATTGAAGACCAGCGCGGTGGTGCCGGAACCGCTGGCGTAATCGGCCTGCACCGTGGTTCCGCCGATGTTCAGCGCCAGTTGCGGGGTGCCGGTGACGGTGGTGGCCTCAGACAGGGTGACGGTGACGCTGACCACGTCGCCGGCGTTGAGGGTGCTGTTCTGGATGCCGGTGGCCGAGGTAATGGCAACGCTGCTGACGGTCGGGGCGGTGGTGTCGGGGAATAACACCTGCAACGCCACGTAATTGCTGAAGTTGTCGCTGTCGCCAAAGTCGCGTACGTAGCCACTGCTCAGGGAGACGAGGGCGTGCCCGTTCGTCGAGGGCGTGGCCGACCAGTAATAGTTGGGCGCCCAGCCGGACGGCGTACCGTTGATGGCGGTGCCCGTCCCCGTGCCGTTGTAGCCGTCCCAGATCGCCAGCAGGTCGCTATAGGCGGGGTTGGTCTCGCCGGCGGGGTTGTTGTCGATGGCGGTGCCGGGCTGAAAAGCTTCAATTCCGTTGGGGTAAGCCGCGCCGCCGTTGGCCGTGGGCAGGGCGAGCTGCACGCCATTGAGCGTGGCGTTTACGTTGGCGCTGGTGCCGTCGCCAGAACGGTCCCAGTGGTAGTACCAGTTGCCGTCCACGTTCACCGGGGCGATCAGCTTGCCGTAGTCGCCGAGATCGATGACGGCGTCACCTGCCGCTACTTCCACCACATCCGTCACCGTGAGCGCCACCGCCTGATCCGTCGCGTTGCCCGCCGCGTCGGTGGCGGTGACGGTGATGTCGTAGACGCTGTTGCCGCCGTTGTCGGCGGGCGCTTCGTAGTTCGGGCTGGTCGTGAAGGTGACCGCGCCGGTGGTGGCGTTGATGTTAAACCGCGCAGCGTCTGTGCCGCCAAGGGTGTAGGCGACCCCCGTGTCGCCATCGGCGGTGGCGTTATACACCGTGGTGCTGGTGGCAGTGTTTTCGGCGACGCTGGCGCTGGCGCCGCTGCTGAAGGTCGGGGCGGTGGTGTCGATGTCGACCAGTCCACCGACATCATTTAACAGATTACCCCCGACCACGGGTGTCGCCGCGTTGGCGCCAAGGGCGAGCAGGGTCTTGCCGGCGTCGTTCAGGGTGCCGGTGGCGCCGGTCACGCCAAGGGCGGCGACAAACTGGTCGATGATGGCCTGGCTATTGCCGCCGCTCGCCAAGTCGGCGCCGGACAGGGCGGCGAGGATGGCGCCGTATTTCTCCCCTGCGCTCATCCCGTCTGCGGCGTCGTAGCTGCCGCCATTGGTGGCGACGACGCTGGTGCCGGCCAGATCAGCCAGGCCGAACGCCGCGGCGACTGCGGCATTGGCGTTGGTCACTGCCGTGGCGTCGGCAAGGCTGCCGCTGCCATCGGCGGCAAGGCCGGCCTTTTGTGCCGCGATGGTGGTCAGCGGGTTGATATTGAGGGTGACTGTGCCGCCGACAACCACGCTGGTGGCCATCAGGTTGGCATTAAGGTCCTTGGGCACTCCCGTTGCTTCGTCCAGGTAGTCGTCGCCGCCATCGGCATCCACCAGCCGCGCGATGACGATGCCGGTGTAGGCGCCGACGTCGACGGTAAATTTGCCGGTGGCGTCGAGCGTGGATTCCCCCAGCTTGGTCGTGCCGTCTGCGGCGTAAATCTCGACTTTGAGACCATGACCGACAATCACCGGGCCGACCACGACGGTACCGGTGACGATGTTGCTGGCGAGCGCAGAGCTGCCACCGCCTCCGCCCGCTGCAGCAAGGCCGCCGAGCGCCAGCCCACCCAGTGCCAGCCAGCCAAGGCCGATGCCATCCGCCGCCGCGCCTGCCCCCGCAGCAGTTGTGCCTGCCACCGCTCCGGTGGTGGCGCCCGCTTCGGCTTGCGCCAGTTGCAGCGGTGCATCGCTGACCGCAACGCCCGTTTCGTTCAGGGCAAGTTGGATCGGTGCGTCGGTCTGGGCAGCATCTTTCGCCTGCGCTGTTGCCTCATCTTCGTCTCCCCTGTCGTCACGTATTTTGCGCCTGGAGTTTTTGACGGGCGCCGTTACGCCGTGGTTGTTGGCAATGGCATTGATCAGGTCGTCGAGGTTGGGCTTATTCATGGCATGATCTCCTTTGGTTATCGCTCGGAAAGTGATTCGGAAAGGGTTTTGGTGATGGGCTTGGTCAGGTAGGCAAGCACGGTCTGGCTGCCGGTGGTGATGTCCACCGTGGCAGTCATGCCGGGCTGGATTTCAACGGGCTTGCCGGTGTGCTCGCGGTTGCGGGCCGCCAGGGCGACCTCGTCGATGCGGATGTGGGCGCGGTAGTACGCCTGTTCGCCCTGCTGGGTTTTTTCGGAGAGGGCGTCGGGGCTGATGTATATGACTTGTCCGCGCAGGACGCCGTAGATGCTGTAGTCGAAGGCGTCGAGCTTGATGGCGGCGGGCAGGCCTTTGCGGATGTAGGCGATGTCGGCGGGTTTGAGCTTGGCTTCGACGATCAGCGCGCTGCCGGTGGGCAACAGTTCCATGATGACGTCGCCGGGGCTCACCTTGGCGCCGGGCGTGGTGAGCTGGATGTTTTTGACCAGGCCGTCGGCGGGTGCGGTGATTTCGGTGCGCTCGAAGATGGCGGTGCGTTCGGCCAGCGCCTGCTGCTGGGTGGAGAGGTCTTCTTCGGCCTTGGTCATCTCGGCCTGTGCGTCCTGGAAGTATTTGTTGCGCCGGTTGGTGATCTGGCCCTTGAGGTCGGCCACCTGTTTTTGCAGGCGGATGACTTCGGCCTGGCCGATGTCGCCGGTGGCTAGCAGCTTTTCTGAAAGGTCGAGCTCTTTGCGCACCAGTTCCAGGCTTTCTTCCAGCGCGGCGACTTCTTCCCTGATCGCCCCCTGGCGGCGCTGGAAGAGTTCGGTCTGGTTCTGCACAAAAGCGGGATGAGCGCGCACATCGGCGGGGAAAGTGAGCGGGCGGTTGAATACTTCTGCTTGCAGGCGGATGAGCGCGGCCTTGAGCGCCGCCACCTTGCCCAGGCTGTCGCGCCGGGCGGCCTCGGCCTGGCTGCGGTCGAGCCGGGCGAGAATCTGCCCCTTCTTGACGTGTTCGCCTTCGCGCACCAGCAGGCTTTCGATGACGCCGTCGTTGGCGGACTGGATGATCTGTGTGCGCGATGTGGCGATGACCTGGCCCTGGGCGCGGGCGATCTGGTCAAGCTCGGAGATACTGGCCCATGCGCCCAGTATGGCTACGATGACAAACACCAGCAGGATGATCCAGCGGCTGCCCGGTGCGGGTTGATGGGAGTTCATGCGGTAGGCACCCCTCTCCCCAACCCCGCAGGGGGCGAGGGGCTTTTGTTCTGGCGCAGCCGGTCGAGCACGGCGTCCTTCGGGCCGTCCATGACGCCGCCACCCGGCAGCAGGACGATGAGGCGTTCGACGAGGCCGAGCAGGACGGGCTTGTGGGTGACGAGAACCAGTGTCTGTTCCGGACGAATAGCCTGGCGCAGCGCGGCAAGGCTCCTTTGTTCGGTCGCCTCGTCCATGGCGGCGGTGGGTTCGTCGAGCAGCCAGGCATCGGGGCGGGAGAGCAGCAGCCGGGTGAGCGCGATGAGCTGCTTCTGCCCGCCGGAGACACCGTTTCCGCCCTCGAAGATGGGCATGTCCAGCCCCTGCGGATGGCTGGCGACAAGCTGATCCAGCCCGATGGTGCGGCAGGCGTCGAGCAGCGCGGCCTCATTGATATCGCCAAGCCCGGCAGTGAGGTTGTCGCGCAAGCTGCCGGCCAGGAGTTTCACGTCCTGGGGCAGGTAGCCGAGGCGCCGGGACAGGTGGGCGCGGTCGATTTGCTGGATGTCCAAAC
>VIKH01000054.1:4398-30546 GCA_008080515.1 Gallionellaceae bacterium
GGGCCGAGAATGGCGACTTTTTCGCCGGGGCGGATCAGGGTAAGCGGCAGGGTCAGGGGGCGCGGCCGACCGGGGTAGGCGAATTTCAAATTTTCGATGCGCCATTCGCCGTGGATGATCTCGGGGGTCAGCGGTCGCGCCACGGCATGGTTGTCGCTTTGCAGGGCGAAGACTCTTTCCAGGCTGTCGAGGGCGGCGCGGGCATGCGCCCACTGGACGATGAGGCCGGGCAGTGCGGCGACTGGGCCGAGCACGCGCCCGGAGAGAATGGCGCAGGCGATCAGCCCGCCCATGGTGAGATCGGTAGAGGTGGCGGCGATCCAGGCGCCGGCGGCGACCAGCAGGATGTAGCTGGCCTGCTGCATGAAGGCGGCGAGATAGGTGGCCTGCTCGCTGTAACGCTGTATCCGCACGTCGTCGTCCACGGACTGGCGGCTCAGGGTGCTCCAGCGTTCGAGCTGCCGTGCACCGGCACCGGCGGCTTTAATGCTTTCCGCGCTTTCGACGGTTTCGACCAGCAGGCCGAGCTTGTGGTTGGCGGCGGCATTGCCGGTTTCGGCATGGCGGGCGATGCGGCGGCGGTAAAACAGGCCGATGGCGAGCGCCAGCACGAAAAAAACAACCGGGATGGCGGCCATCTTAACCCCAGCTAGCAGCGCGATGACAGCGAGGAAGATCAGGGCGAAGGGCGTATCGACGACAAGGTAAAGAGTGGCCGACGAGGCGAAGCGCCGGATCATTTCGTAGCTGCGCAACTGGGCGGAGAGCGTGCCGACGCTGGCGGGGAACTGGTCCATGCGGATGCCCAGCAGCCGGGCGAAGATGGCGTGGGAGAGTTCGAGGTCCATGCCCTTGACGGCGGTCTCCAGCACATGGGCGCGGGCGAACTTGACGACGAGTTCGAGCACGATGGCGATAAGCACGCCGACGGTCAGGACTTGTAGCGTGGCGAGGCCCTGGGTGGGGATGACGCGGTCGTACACCTGCATGCTGTAGAGGGCGGCGGCAAGGGCGAGCGTATTGGCCAGCAGCGATGCTGCTGCGGCCTGGACGAAGATGCCCTTGCGTGCCAGGAGCGCATCCTTGAACAGGGCGTATGCGGTGTGGGCGGGTTGGGCGTGCATCAGAGCATTTCCCCTAGATGCAGGTGCAGGCGGGCGCGCGCCGCAGCCTGCTGGGCTTCCACGTCGGCCAGTGCAGTCTGCGCCTGGATCAGCTCGCGCGCGGCGTTGATGACATCCAGCCAGTTTCGCTTGCCGGCGACAAAGAGGCGGTCGTATGAGGCCAGCACCTCGGCGCTGGCCTTGAGGGTGCGCTGGAAGTGCCGCTTGCGATCGACGCTGGCCAGATGCTCTTCGTAGTCGGTGGCGATGGTTTCGGTCAGATCGCGGCGGGCGGCATCGAGGTTTTCGCGCAGGCCGATAACGCGGGCTTCGGCTGCGTCGATATTGGCACTGGCGGAAAGGCCGGCGCCAGGGGTGTATTCGAGGGCCAGCATGATGCGGCTGTCGTTGGCGGTCACGTCGGTGGCAGACGCGTTGCCGCGCTGATGCTGGGCGCGCAGGTTCAGGGTAGGCCACAGTGCCGCGCGCCGTTGCTGCGTTTCGTGCCGGGCGGTTTCGATTTCGGCTTCGAGGCGCTTGAGCGCGGCGGAGCGTTTTAAGGCCTGCGCGATGAACGCATCGAGGTCGGGCAGCGGGATGTCGGCGCCGGTGGCCGCATCCGCCACGACGAGATCCTGCGCACGCAAGGGCTGCCCGACCATTTGCGCGAGCCGGGCCAGGGCGCTGCGTTCGGCCGAGCGGGCGGCGGCAAGATCGCCTTGCGTTTGCGCCAGGCGTGCCGCGACCAGTTCGCGATCAACTTCGCCGGAAGCGCCGCCCTCGATGCGTCGGCTCACGCTCTCGGCATAGACGTTGAGCAAGGTGACACCTTTTTCCAGCGCCCCGCTGCGGCCGCGCGCCTGCACCCACGCGGCCCAAGCGGCCGTCACGCGCAAGGCGAGCGTATATTGGGCATCGTTGATAGAGACCTGGGCGGCATTTTCACGCGACTGGGCTGCCTCCATCCCGGCATCGATCCGCCCTCCCGCCCACAGGGGCTGCTGCAGCGCCAGAACAGTGGTGGACTCCCCTTTGTCCTGTAACACTTGAGCCGATGGGGTCGGATAATACTGCGAGCGCGCCGCGCCGACCTCTGCCCGTGCGGCGCCGAGTTCGGCGCGCGTGGCGGCAATGCTGGGGTGATTCAGGATCGATTGGGCAATAAGTTGATTGAGGCCGATGCCATGGCGCTGGCCAGCAACGGTTTCTGCCGCACAGACGTCGTGCGCAGAAACAAGCAAGCCCAGAAACGACAAAGCCCGCAGCCAGTCAGCAAACGGGCGCGGGAACTCAAGTGTGAAAAGAACTATTCGGCTCAGCAAAGAATGTGGTACGCATGGCATCATGTCAAGTGGAAATCAGTACCTATATGTTCTTGTTTATACTTAAGGAACCAAGGATTCCCTCTCTGAAGCGGCGAAGAGATAGTAAGATAATAAATCGGAAGTGGCAAATACAGATGCTGATGTGGTAGAGGATGATCGTGTCGGCTGAAAAATTAATGCAGCTTGTCTATTTCATGCCGTAACAGGTCTTCTGTAACTACGCCCGCGTGAAGGTAATTTATCTTGCCATCCTTGCCTATAAAAAAAGTTGTGGGCATGCCGTACAAGCCGTAGTCGTCTTTTATTTTTCCGGTTTTATCGAGACCTGCGGGGATGGTTAACCCGTTCTTTTTCAGGAATGCCCGCGCTTTCTTTTCCGTGTCATCCACGGCGATAGCAAGAAATGCCACCTTTTCGGGCGGGTATTGGTGCGCGACTTTTTCGATGGTGGGGGTTTCTTCCCCGCACGAAACGCACCAGGAAGCAAAGAAATTGATGACTACAGCTTTTCCCTTCTGGTCGCTTAACCGGAAATTTCCGCCATCAAACAGCTCGATATTGAAATCGGGCGCGGCTTCCTTTGCGGTTACCGGGGCTACGGTTTCCTTGTTGCAGGCTTGGATAAACAACAATCCGCCCAAGAAAAGTGCGAGCGGGAAGGTGCTGGCTTTGAGTTTCAATATCGCCCCTTAATTCTCGAATAGACGCTCAAAGATCGTGAAAATATTCTTTGCGGGCACCGCGCTGGCAATTCCGCACCCGCTTCATGCGTGCCTTCGGTGCAACCCAGGTATACCAAGCGCAGTAGAATCTTTCATGGTCGCTCAATGGTGCTGGTGTTTGGAATGATCCGCATGCTGGGAGTTGCCCGCATCCTCTTCCTGCATGGAGCGAACCGCAGCCGAAATGGCAATCTTTTCCCCGTTTTTGAAAATCAGGGTCATGGGAACCTGGTCGCCAGCGCGGAGCGGGTTTTTACCGCCCATCAGCATCAGGTGCATCCCGCCCGGTTTTATCGCCACCGAACTGCGCGGCGGTATGACGAGCTCCTTCAGGTGTTCCATGCGCGCGATGTTGCCGCGCGTGGTGGTGCGGTGAATTTCCACTTGCCCGAAAACGGGGCTGGTAATTTCGGCCAGCGTTTGCGGCTTTTCGCCATTGTTTTTGATTTCCAGATAGGCTGCCAGCACCTTGGCGCTGGGGGGTGCGGCCTGCACCCACGGATCCGCAACCTGGATTTCCGCCTCGCCGGCGAAAGTGCTAGAAGCCGCAAGCCCGAGCGCGAGCAACCCGAACAATCTCAAAAAATTCCCCATCTTTTTTTACTCCTTTCGTTATAAAACGCACGTATTTTTACAAATGCATCCGCAATTTCCTGCGGGTCTTGCGGCGGCGGGAAACGGCCATGCACCCTCCCTTGCGGGTCCACCAGAAAGAGGGTCGAGTTGTGGCTCACCAGATAAGTATTATCCGGTTTTCCGGGTTCTTTGGGGTGGATGGTGTACAAGGCGCTCATTTGTCGGGAAAACGCTTCTAGCTCTGCGGTAGTTCCGGTTACCCCTATAAAGTGTTTGTTGAAATAGGCGGCGTATTCCTTGAGCAGTTCTGGCGTGTCCCGCCCGGGGTCAACCGACACGAACACCCCCTGAATCTCCGGGGCGATAGCCGCATCTTTTTCAAGTATCCTGAACGCCTTTCCCAGTGTGGCCAGCGTAACCGGGCAAACATCCGGGCAGTGGGTGTAGCCGAAAAAGAAAAAACTCCACTTTCCTTTCAGGTCGCTCAAGCCCAGCGTCTTGTTATCGGCGCCCGCCAGCTTGAATTCGGTCAGTTCTCTCGCCTGCCAGAACAGGTAATCTTCGATATCTTCCGGGGCGCGAACCACATCGTCCCGGCTCAACTTCCAGCCGATAAAAACCGTGATGGAAAGGGCGATGGCCAGCAGCAGCACCCAGACTTTTATGCCGAAAATCTTGCTCATCTTTTGTCGGCCCGCTGGCTCATGGTGATTCTTTGCGGGGCGTCGAAAACGAAAAGCCCAGCTCCGGCAAAGCAGATGGCGACGTGTAACATATCCAGTTCAAACCCCATCGTTCTGGCTTGCAATGCGGTTGCGGCACCCAGGCACACCAGCACGGCACCGAAAATCTGTCTTTGGGTATCTGTGTGCGGCATGGTCAGAGTACGAAACCGAGAACAAATGCCTTGTAATGCCGCATCAGGCCGGTTAGGTTCATGATGGCGAGGGCGAGCAGGACGACGCCGCAGGCATTTTTGATCGCGTCGGCATGGCGCAACGCAGTCGCGTTTTTCCCGAGGAGCAGGGTGAGCGCAACCGCTACCAGGCACAGGGCGAGGGTAATGCCGATGCCGTAGAACCCCGCCAGAACCAACCCTTCTTGCGCCGTCGCGCGCTGCGACGCCAACCCCATGATGTCGGACAGCATCGGGGTGATGCAGGGCGAATAGATCAGCGCGAAGGAGATGCCGAGCAGCAATGCCAACCCGCTTAACGGCAGCGGGCGGTGCATTTTGCCGAGAAAAGGCGAGCGGTTGACCAGAAAAATGTGCAGGCTGGCAAGCAGGATGACGGTTCCCGCCACGATTCTCAAGCTGCCGAGGTTAGTGATCAGCGGGCGGCTGAAACTCAGTCCGGACGCGATCAGCAGGGAGTAGAACAGGTTGAAACCCACCCCGAAGGCGATGCAGGGCGGAACGATCCAGCGCAGGATGCGAGCATCGGTTTCGCGGGCAGGCGTTGCCAGATAGGTGCCGACTATGAAGGCAATAAAGAACGGGCTGATTTGCAGGATGCAGACCTGCCAGATCGAGAAAAAAGAGGAGAACCCCCCCCATAACGCCGCTCCGCCGCCCATCAAATAATCTCCGCAACCCATTGCCGGAACTCGTCCGGTTTTTTCGCTATGTTGCCGTAGAAAGCCCGTTTTACGACACCGTTTTTGTCAATGAAGAAAGTGGTCGGCGGGGCGCTGACGCCATAATCTTTGGCGATACGGTCGCCCTTGTCGTAGCCGGCCGGGAAGGGGACATCCCATTTTTTTACGAAACCCTCGAACTTTGATCTGGAGTCCTGGATGCCGACCATGAGAAACACGATCGGGTCGTTTTTGTGATCGGTGTAAGCCTGTTTCATCAGCGGCAACGATTCGTTGGAGCAGGGACACCAGGATGACATGAAGGTGATGACCAACCCCTTGCCGGAGTAATTTTCGAGGCTGGTGGTTTTCCCATCCAGCATCTCCAGAGTGAAGGGGAGCGCTTTTTCTCCCACCTGCAACAGCGGCTTCGCCTCTTCGCTGCAACCGGCCAGAGCGGTTGCCAGCAGAAGAGCAGCGCAAAAATTTTTACAGCAGCTTGTCCAGTTCATGACGCATCAGATCCTCGGTAACGCTGCCCGAATGAAAGTAATTGACCATGCCTTGCTTGTCTATGAAATACGTGGTCGGAATGCCGTACAAGCCGTAGGCTTTCTGAATCTCCGTACTTTTATCAATCCCCGCCGGAAATGTGACGCCATGTTTTTTTATAAAGTTGCTGGCGTTAGTTTCCGTATCGTCGGTCGAGATTCCCAGAAAGACTACGCCCCTGGGGCCGTATTCATGAACAATTTTTTCGATGGCGGGCATTTCCTCCCCGCAAGGCAGGCACCAGGAAGCGAAGAAATTGATCAGGACGGGTTTGCCCTTGTGGCTGCCAAGCTGGAAATTGCTGCCGTCCAGCAAGGCGAGCTTGAAATCGGGGGCCGCTTCTTTGGCTGCGACGGAAGGTTGCGGGAACATGTCCTTCGGCGCGTCTTTCAGCGAAAGCAGCAAGCCCGCGATGGCCAGCGCAATCGCCAGACCGGCAACGGCAAGGGCGACAAGCATTTTGTAGGATTTCAGATTCGCCATGGCTTACTCGGGCAATTGCGGCACCGGAAGGTTCCACTGGAAAGTCCGCTTCCCCAGGCCGGCCAGTTGCATCGTGATTTCGAGACCGGCAGGCTGGCCGCCGTCAACCGCAGGAAAGGTAAGCATTCCCTGATTGTGGTGTTGCTGCCCATCACGATAGAGCACCGTCCATCCGGTTGCGTTTTGCGGGTTGCCGCCGTTGACGCGAAGCGTGGACATTTCGGCAAGATTCCAGGGAGGAACCGTGCCCTGGTGGGTGTTGATGAAAACAATAAAGCGGGCATCCTGCTGGTCGCGCGGCAAATTGCGCACCCCGAGGTAAGGCATCAGGCGCTGATGCTCGCGGGGCACATAAATAATATCCAGAAACAGATCGTTTTCCCCGAAATCGCTCCGCCACAAATGCTGTTTGACAAACTTCATGGTTTTTTCGGGAATGACGGTCGGCACGTTGCTCAGGAAGTTGTTCTGCAAATACCGGGTGATGGTTTCGGCGTGGCGATCCGATATGTCCGCCCGATCCGGCGCCCTCATGCGGGCGACCACCGATTCCCATTCGGCGGCGGTGCGCGGTTTTTTCTCGATAACGTCCCTGCCGTGGCATTGTCTGGTGCAGGTGCCCTGGTAGAGCCGGGTTATTTCGCCGGTGGTTAACGTTTCAACCATGCCGTGCCGGTACAGGAATAGCCGCCCTTCTCCATGCAAGCTGTTGATCGCGGCATCGGGAGTCTGGTCGGTCAGGTACATGAATGCGAGCGAGAGTGCGGTTATGCCAAGCAACAAAAACAGGCTGACGCTGACAAGCAGGGGCTTCACTGGCACTTTCAAGTATTGGAGAAAAAGCGTTCGGGCGTGTTCGCCAATTATAGCGGCTCCGGATTGCGCTACCCCTGTTTTTCGGTCTTGATGCCAGAAGGCGGCGCGAAATTGCAAAATCCTTGCGGGGCAACATCCAGTGCCGCGTTGAATTTGCTGGAAAGGTTCTGGAAGGCGATGATCGCGGTTAGCTCGATAATGGCGTCATCGCTGAAATGGCTTTTGAGGCGGCTCATCAGCGCGGCATCCACCTGGCGTCCGGTGTGGGTGATGGTTGCCGCGTAGGCCAGCGCCGCCCTGGTGCGGGCATCGAACAGATCGGACGACTCGAATTCCGGCAAGGCCGCCAACTGCGCCTCGGTCAACCCGCGCTTGATGCCGGTGGCGGAGTTGATGTCCACGCAGAAGGCGCACCAGTTGATTTGCGAAACCAGCACGGTGACCAGCGTTCGCAGCGGGGGTTCGATGGGGGAGGTGCTGCGGTCCAGCGCGCCGTAGAGCAGTGACAGGCCGGCGAAAACCCTGGGTGACCGCCCCCACAGCCGGGCCGGCTCCAGTTCGCGGCCATAGCGCCGCCGCTGGTTGGCGAGAAACAGCCGGACATACCAGGGAAAGCGGTGGCCGGGCGGGGTTTCGATATGGCTCATTATTGATCCGGCACAAATAAAGTATCACGTTCGCCCTGAGGTATCGAAGGGTGAATGTAGCAAAGCAAAGGGCTTCGATACCTCAGCCCGAACGGAAATGGAAAGATTATTCGTGCCGGATCAATAGGGTTGCCCCGACGACCTTTCAGGGTTCCTGCGGCTTGTTGAAAAAAAGTTTTTTGACGCCAATGTAGAGCCCATAAAACATTAAAAACACCCAGACAGCCAGCCCGGCCCACAACAAAACCCAATCCGAGGTATCGAAGCTCCGGGTGTACTGATAAATCTTTCCGTGGATTCTCTGCGAGGGGGTGATGCGGGCGTCGTCCCCGTATTTGCCGATAAAGTAATCCATGATCTGCTGCTTGGTCATCCCCTTGTTTATCATTTCGCCGACCTGGTTCTTCCATTCCAGGCCGCAGGTCATGTTGCAGTCTTCGAGAATCAGCGGGCACTCGCACGGGCAGGCCAGATCTTTCGCCACCTCGTTGACGGTCAGCGCCGAGGCACCGGGCAGCATTGCGAAATAAACGGACGGCGCGAGCAGGCAATAAAAAAGCCATACCCGCCAGAAGGAGGGGGGGCTCATCACCGTACGCCCTGTTTTTTGCGGGCGCGGATGCGCCACGCGACCAGCGCCAGCCGGTCTCCTTCATGGAAGAATACTTGATGTCAACCGAGGGCTTGGGGTCGCTTTTGAGGTAGCGGACCCCGAATGCGATTTCCTGTTCCGCCGCAACATCCTCGAGCTGGTAGTAGGTGTAGTTAAAGCCCTTGATGACGCTGATGGAGCCGTCTTTTCGGGATAGCCGCGCATTCTCCGGCGGGGATATGCTGAACGCGTTGCTCCGCAAGGGTTGTTGCAGCTCCACCTCCATGTTTTTTACCGGGTGGTTTACCTTGATGCGGTATGCGATTTCCTTTTTCTCGCTTGCCACATCAAGCTGCGGCGTGTGAAAACTGAGATAGAAGTTGGGGTAGGGAAGCACCAGGCTTACCTCGTCGTACTCGCCCTTGCTGGCGGTCTTGTATAGCTGGCAAAAATGCTGGCCTTCGTGTGAAAGGCTGCACGCATCGCTGATGACCGAGCCTTTGGGGATGAGGAAGCGGGTGCGGATGGGATAGCTCGCCGCTTCTTCAAACTTGCCGTCGTAAATCGCCAGCACGCTGGGATCATCGTACTCCGGCATGATGGCGACCTTCATCCGGCCTATGGCCAAACCTTGCGGGGTGCCGACGCTTCCCGGCGCGTTGCCCGCGCCTTGATCGCATCCGGGAAGAACGGCTGCCAGGAGCGAGATCGTGGCAATTGCCCTGAAATGGCTTGCTGTATTCATATAGTGTTGGCCTTGTGGCCGGAATTGCCGGTGAAGCGGGGGTGGCGTCGCTGCGGCCCTTGAGTGCGAGAACTGCCGGGTACAAGCCATTGCTGATTCTACCTCATCGCAACCGCGTTCCGCATCTTGCCCCGGGTGAAATGCTCTACAATTCCGTGTGCTGTTTGTTACCGCCTGCCACCGGTCGCGTCGGGGCAGCAGGGCACACCAGCAAGGGGCCGGATTGAGCCTGTTCAACCACCCGCGAGGGAGCTGCGATTATGAGTGTCGAAAATATGCCGAGGTTCCGTTTGAGGATGCGCAGGAAATTTGCGCGGAGTGTTCGGCCCCAGCGTTTTTCCTGGCTGATTGCATCTGCCTCTTTTTCTGTCTGCGCGGTGTGTTACGCAGGTGATGACGTTTCCGAACAGAGCTTCTTGCAGGATTTTCCGGTAGTGCTGAGCGCCTCGCGCTTGAGCCAGCCCATTTCGGAAACCCCCAATGCGGTGACAGTCATAGATCGCGCCGCGATCAAGACCTCCGGGTTCCGCAATATTGCGGACGTGTTCAAGCTGGTGCCGGGCATGTATGTGGGCTACAAAGACGGTTATTCTCCTTTCGTGTCCTACCGTGGCGGGATGGACGAATACACGCGCCGGATGCAGGTGCTGGTGGATGGGCGTTCGGTGTATTTGCCGCCCTACAACACGGTGGACTGGGAAGATTTGCCGCTGCACATAAACGACATCGAACGCATCGAGGTGGTGCGCGGCCCGGCGGCAACTTCCTACGGCTCAAACTCGATCCTGGGGGTGATCAACATCACCACGCGGGACGCCTCGGCGCTGAACGGCGCCAGCATTTCCGCGACCAGAGGCAATGCGGGGGGAGGGAATGGGGCGTCGGATGCCGTCATTCATTACGGCAGATGCGGCGAGCGCCTGGATTACCGGCTCACCTTCGGCGCAAAGTCCGACGACGGGTTTAAATTTCCGGCCAGTTCGCCGAACTATTACAACGGTTACAACGACAGCAGCCGCACTTATATCGCCAATCTGCGGGGCAACTATCGCCCGAACGGGGCAGACAGCTTCGATTTGCAACTGGGGTTCAGCGATGGCGTTCGCGCCACCGGCGATCCGAGAAATACCAATTCGCCGCCGCACGACATAAAAAACAAATCCAATTTTTTCCAGTTGAACTGGCTGCGCGCCCCGGACCGGAACAACGATTATCGGATACATTATTACCGCATCTACCGAAATTCGACCGATGAAAGGTATAACGCCGTAATTCTGCCTGTCGTGGGCAGCACCCTGCTGGCCGACAATGTTGCGGCGTTGCGCCAGGAGCTGGAGTTTCAGCACACCGCCCAGATCGGGCAGGTTAACCGGCTGGTGTGGGGGGTGGCGGTTCGCCAGGAATCGGCGGATGCGCCAACTCTGCTCAAAGCGCCGCAAAGCTTGCGCCAGTCCCGTTTGTTTGCGAATGACGAATGGCGTATTTCCCCCAAACTCCTGCTGAATGCCGGAGCGATGCTGGAGCATAACGGCATGGGCCGCAAGGATCTCTCGCCCAAGGTGGCGCTCAATTATCACGCCACCGCCGAGCACACTTTCCGGGCGGGAGTCTCGGTCGCGCACCGCAACCCGGCATGGGTGGAAGAGAGCAGCAACAGCAGGTATGTGACCAATACGACCGCTGGACCCAACACCCTGTACCAGTATTTATATTCATCCGGGGGGTTGCGCCCGGAGCGCGCGCTCTCCCGCGAGGTGGGCTATCTTGGGAATTTCCATAGCGGACTGTCGGTTGACTTGAGAGCGTACAACGATCAGGTAAGCGACGTTATTTTTTTCGATCCTTTCGTTTACGCGGGCTCGCTAAAAGTGCCGACCTACGATTTTCGTAACGAATTTTCAGCCCGTTATACCGGGCTGGAGGGAACCGTCAAGTATATTTGGGGAGCGAAAAAGAACAACCTGATTTTCAATTATGCCCACCAGTCGTCCAGCGCTGTTTTGGTGGGTACCCCCATCATCTTTACCCAGCCGCTGCCGCTTGCCGTTCAAAACGCTGTTCTGGCGCAAATTCAAAATGCCGCCACCGGTTTCGGTGCGTCCGTTCCCATGAATAGCTTCAGCTTGCTGTATTCCAGACAGATGAGCGATGCGTGCTCGGCAAGTGTCGGTTACTACCAGCAGGGGGCCGTCCATGTGTATGTGGGGCAGAGCCCGCAACCGTTAAACCGCAGGCTGGATCTGCGGGTAGCCAGGCGGTTTGGCGCGACCGAAAAAGTTGGAGGAGGTGAGGTTTCGCTGGTTGTCCAGAATGCGTTGCAGGACAACAACGTGGGATATAGCGGCTATTTGTTTGACAGGCGTGCTTACCTTACCGCGACATTCAATTTCTAGCCGGGCCGGTTATATGGGCGAGCCGGTGTGGTGGTCTGCTATGCGCAAGCAAGCCGGGCGGATACTGGTATTGCTGTGCCTGTACCTTCCGCTCGGCTGCATCCAGGCCGCGCCGCTCGCCGTCACCGTGGTACTCAGCGAGCACGGTGGGCCTTACCAGGAATTTTCCGATGCGCTGCGCGAGAAGCTGATCAAGAAAAACATATACCTTGACATCGTGGATGAAGCCGACGAGGTCAACCCGGGTCAGGGCATGGTCGTCGCCGTCGGAATGAAAGCCGCAGCCGCAGTCGCGGGCAGCGGTGCGCGCGCCATCCTCAATGTCCTTGTCCCGGAAACCGGCCACGAGAAACTGTTGCGCGATCACCCGCAACGGGCAGCTTCGAAAGCCTATTCGGCGATATTTCTGGATCAGCCCACCGAGCGCCAGGTGCGCCTGATAGCCGCTATGTTGCCGGGCAAACGCCAGGTGGGCGTGCTGTTCGACAGCTTTTCGCCGGATGAGCTGGCCGAGCTAAAACAGCGGATGGCCATGCACGGGTTGAGCCTGCACGAGCACAAAATTGGCGCCGACTTTCCGCTTCATATCGCGTTGCAGCATATTCTGGATAACAGCGAAGTGCTGCTCGCCCTGCCGGACGCCGCGATCTATAACAGCTCGACCATACGCAATATCCTGCTGGCATCCTACCGCAGCGGCGATCCGGTGATCGGGTTCTCGCCCGCCTACGTCAAGGCGGGCGCGCTGGCGGCGGTGTTCACCACCCCGGCCCAGATTGCCGAGCAGACGGCGCGGTTTATCCAGCAGTACGGCGAGACGCGCACCTTGCCGTCCGCCCAGCATCCGCAGTTATTCGAGATCGCGGTCAACGAGCAAGTGGGCCGCTCTCTGGGGTTGGCCGTCAGGAGCGCGGAAGAGCTGGTCCAGGAAATCAGCGCGATTGCGGGGGATGCGCGGTGAAGCGTTCCGGCATCCAGCAGCAGACTTTGCTGGTGGCGCTGATCCCCATCGTGGTGATGACGGCGCTGTTTGCAGGCTACTTTATTTACGCGCGTTTTGCCGACGTGGACCGCGCGCTGCTCGAACGCTCGCAACTGGTGGCGCGCCAACTCGCTTCCTCCGCCGAATACGCGGTGTTTTCCGGCAATACCGCGCTGTTGAGGCAGAGCGCCAATACGGCGCTCGCGCAACCGGATGTGAAGGCGGTGGCGGTGCTGGATGCCGACGCCAAGCAGCTGGTGGCGGCGGGAAGCGAAAGCGGCACGGGCGAAGCCTTGTCCGCCAAAGTCAGCTCTTCCCGCACGGTGTATCAGGACGAAAATATTTTGCTGCTGTACGAACCTATCGTTGCTACCCAGATCGGCCTGGACGAAGTGGCCGACAACCGGGGTGTTGCGCCCGCAACAGCCAGAAAGCTGGGCGCGGTGATCGTCCATATCAGCAAGGTCGGCCTGAACGGCGAGAAAAGCAAAATGATGGCTTTCAACCTGCTGGTCGTGCTGCTGGTGCTGCTGGTGTCGGTCATGGTGGCGCTATGGGCGGCGCGCCGGATTACCGGCCCGGTTCTGGACATGGGCTACGCCGTCCGCCGTATCGGGAGCGGCGTGCTGGATACGCGCATTTCCCCGCAGCTCGGGGTGTACGAGCTGAACGAGCTGGCCACCGGCATCAACAGCATGGCCCAGCAATTGCAGCTCGACCGGGATACGCTGGAATCCCGTATCGCGCAAGCGACCAAAGAGTTGCGCGAGAGGAAAGAAGAGGCGGAACGGGCGCACGCCGAAAAGACCTTGCTGAACCAGGAGTTGACGGAATCCGCTTCTCTTCTTTCGGGCACGCTGGAATCAACCGCCGATGGCATCCTGACTGTTGACCTGGAAGGCAGGGTGATCGGGTTCAACCAGAAACTCAAGGCGATCTGGAATCTTACGGATGAACTCCTTGCTCGCGGAAACAAGACACGCGATACCGGTGAGCGCACTTTTCAGTATGTGTTATCCCAAGTGAAGAACCCCGGTTCCATTACGGTGACAGTGCAGCACCTGTACGACCATCCGGAGCAAACATTGCTGGATGTGATCGAGTTCAAGGATGGAAGGTTTGTCGAGCGCTACACGCAGCCGTTGTGGAAAGATCGGGTGGTAGCCGGGCGGATCTGGAGCTTTCGCGACATCAGCGAACGCAAGCTGCTGGAAAGACGGCTTGCCGGGGCGCTGGAGCTCAACCAGAAAACCATCGCCTCTTCGCAGCTCGGGATTCTCGCCTATCATGGGGAGAGCGGCCAATGTGTGTTGGCCAATCAGGCAGCTGCCGGGATAGTTGGCGCAACGGCAGAACAGCTCAAGATGCAGAATTTTCACCAGATCGCGAGCTGGAAGGACAACGGTATGTTGAGCACGGCGGAAACGGTGCTGCAAAGTGGCGTCGAGTGCCGGATAGAAACTTACCTGTATTCCACCTTCGGCAAGGAAGCATGGCTCGATGCCATCATGACGCCGTTCGAGAGCAACGCCGAACAGTACCTGCTCGTGATGATAGAGGACATCACCGGGCGCAGGAATGCGCTGGATGCGTTGCAGCTCGCCAAGAGCCAGGCGGAGGAGGCCAGCCGGGCCAAAAGCAGTTTTCTCGCCAACATGAGCCATGAAATACGCACGCCGATGAACAGTATCATCGGCATGTCACAGTTGGCGCTCAAGGCGGAAAGCGACCCCCGCCAGCGCGACTATCTCCAGAAAATACAAGTGTCGTGCGAGCACTTGCTGGGCGTCATAGACGACATACTCGATTTTTCCAGGATAGACGCGGGCAAGCTCAAGCTGGAAGCGCTCGGCTTCGGCCTCGATGAAACACGGCAAACGCTGGCTAATCTGGTCGGCTGGCGTGTTGCGGAGAAGGGCCTGCAGATCAGGTTTGACTTCGACCCCGCCATCCCCGGCAAGCTGTGCGGCGACCCGTTGCGGCTCAACCAGATACTCATCAACTATATCAACAACGCCATCAAGTTTACCGAGCGGGGCGAAATCGTTGTGCGCGCCCGAATGCTCGAGGAAAGCGACAGCGATGTTTTGTTGCACTTTGAAGTGCAGGACTCCGGCATCGGCATTACCGGCAACCAGATGATCGGCCTGTTTCAGTCTTTCCAGCAGGCCGATACCTCCACCAGCAGGAGATACGGCGGTTCCGGCCTGGGGCTGGCCATCTGCAGGCGCCTGGCGGAGCTGATGGGCGGCAAGGTGGGCGTGCAAAGCGAAGCGGGCAAGGGCAGCACTTTCTGGCTGTCGGTGCGATTGAGAAAAGGCGGCGCGCCGGGCCAGCTTGAGCGCAGAATGACAAATCAGGACGGCAGAACGTTGTACTCGATGGCTGCACTCGATGGCGCGCGCATCCTGCTGGCCGAGGACAATTCTTTTAACCAGCAGGTGGCGCGCGAGTTTCTGGAGGAGGGAGGCGCCACCGTATGTGTTGCCCAGAACGGGCAGGAAGCGCTGGATAGGCTGCGGCGCGACCCTTTCGACTGCGTGTTGATGGATATCCAGATGCCGGGAATGGACGGGCTGGAGGCGATGCGGCAAATACGCGCCGACCGTACTCTTGGGGGTGCACGCATCATTGCCCTATCCGCCAACGCGTCGGGTGATGACCGCGAGCGTTGCCTGGTTGCAGGCGCAAACGATTTTATCGGCAAGCCGTTCAGGCTCGATGAATTTTATGCCACTCTCGCCAGATGGTTGCCGGAGCCGCGACAGAAGGAGGTTGTTCCGGGGCAGCCTTGCGGCCAGGCGGCAACCATGCCCGCTGGCGACACGGCTATCATTGATTTCGCCGTGCTGGGCGAACTGGTCGGCAACGACAGCAAAAAGATTCGCTCGTTCGCGCTCAAATTTATCGAGTCATCGCGCGAAGATGTAGCCGGGATTGAGGCGGCGATGGGGCGCAACGATCTGGTGGGGGCGGGCGAGATCGGCCACCGCGCCAAATCCCCCGCCAGAATGGTGGGCGCATCCGGCTTCGCCGATTTGTGCCAGGCGCTGGAAGGTTGCGCGGCTGGCGGGGACGGGGAGCAGGCCAGTCGCATCGCGAGCCAATTGCGCCCGTTGCTGGAGCGCATCGCGGAGAGAGTGGATAATCTGCAAGCAGTAACGTAGGGTGGATAAAGGCCAAAGGCCGTATCCACCATCGGCTGAACTGGTGGATACGCGCGTCGCGCTGCGTGGTTGTTGGGGCTTCAGCCCCTTTACAACCACGGCGTCCCCCTTGCGGGGGCTTTATCCACCCTACCACCAGGACTCAAGAAATTCCATGCCGGGAAAATTTTATATCAAGACCTTCGGTTGCCAGATGAACGAGTACGACTCGGGCAAGATGGCGGACGTGTTGCGCGCCAGCGAAGGCATGGAGCAGACCGATGTTCCCGAGGAGGCCGACCTCATTCTGTTCAACACCTGCTCGGTGCGCGAAAAGGCGCAGGAAAAAGTGTTCTCCGACCTCGGGCGGGCGCGGCTGCTGAAGCGCGACAGGCCGGAATTGCTGATCGGCGTGGGAGGTTGCGTCGCCAGCCAGGAAGGCGACGCCTTTTCACCGGCTGCCGCAACTGATCGCGGCGCGACGCGCGAGCGGACGCCCGCAGGTGGACATCAGCTTCCCGGAAATAGAAAAATTCGACCATTTGCCCGCGCCCGGTGCTGCGGCGGGTTCCGCTTTCGTTTCCATCATGGAAGGTTGCAGTAAATACTGCACCTATTGCGTGGTGCCCTATACGCGCGGCGATGAGATGTCGCGCCCGTTTGCCGACGTGATGCGCGAAGTGGGGGAGCTGGTAGAGCGGGGCGTGAGCGAGCTCACCCTGCTGGGGCAAAACGTGAACGCCTGGCGCGGCGCGACGGAGGATGGCGAGAGCGCCGACCTTGCCTTCCTGTTGCGGGCGATCGCGGCGCTGGACAGGGTGCAGCGCCTGCGCTACACCACTTCTCACCCCAAGGAAATGACCCAGCGTTTGATCGAGGTGTATGCTGACACACCCAAGCTGGCGAGCCACCTGCATCTGCCGGTGCAGTCCGGCTCGGATCGCATATTGGCGGCAATGAAGCGCGGCTACACCGCGCTCGAATACAAGTCGCTGGTGCGCAAACTGCGCGCGGCGCGCCCGGACATCGTGCTGACTTCGGATTTTATAGTCGGGTTTCCCGGCGAAACCGAGCGCGATTTCGAGGCGACCATGAAGCTGATCGAGGAGATCGGCTTCGATTCCAGCTTCAGCTTTACTTACAGTCCGCGCCCCGGCACACCCGCCGCCGAGATGGTTGACGATACACCGCAGGAGATTAAGGCAGAGCGCCTGCACCGGCTGCAAGTCCGCATCGGGGAGCAGGAGCAGGTAGTCAGCCGGGCCATGCTGGGCAGCGTCCAGCGCGTGCTGGTGGAAGGCGTGTCGAAAAGGGATGGCCGGGAGCTGGCGGGGCGCGCCGACAATAACCGAGCTGGTGGTGACCTCATGAGGGGGATTTTGAGCCACGGATGGACACAGATGCCCACAGATAAAACCTTTGGAGTTAGTCCGTGTTTCATCCGTGCCAATCAGTGGCTATGAATTTTCAAAGACGATGAGCACAAACATGCTTCAATTCTCTCTGGAGCCCGCAGATAACGCCCGCCTCGCAAGATTGTGCGGCGCGTTTGACGAGAACCTGCGCCAGATTGAAGTGGCGCTGGAGGTCGCCATTGCGCGGCGAGGCGAGCATTTCAGCGTGCAGGGCGAGCCGCGCCAGATCGAGCTGGCGCGCCAGGCCTTGCAGGATTTCTACCGCGATGCGAGGCACGACCTTTCTCTGGAGCAATTGCAGCTCGGCCTGATCGAGGTGATGAAAGTGGCCAGGGCGCCGGAGGAGCAGGCGGATTTCGTGCCGCTGCTGATGACGCGGCGCGCCGAAATACGCGGGCGCACCCCGCGCCAGAACGATTACCTGCAAGCCATCCAGCAGCACGACATCACCTTCGGCATCGGCCCCGCCGGTACCGGCAAAACCTATCTCGCCGTCGCCTGCGCCGTGGATGCGTTGCAGCGCGAAACGGTGAAGCGACTGGTGCTGGTACGCCCGGCGGTGGAAGCGGGAGAGCGATTGGGGTTTCTGCCCGGCGACATGGCGCAGAAAGTGGACCCTTACCTGCGCCCGCTCTACGACGCGCTTTACGACCTGATGGGCATGGACAAGGTGGGCAAGGCGTTCGAGCGCGGCGTCATCGAGATCGCTCCGCTCGCCTACATGCGCGGGCGCACCATCAACCACTCCTTCATCATCCTGGACGAAGCGCAGAACACCACGCCGGAGCAGATGAAAATGTTCCTCACCCGCATCGGCTTCGGCAGCAAGGCGGTGGTCACCGGCGACGTGACCCAGATAGACCTGGCGCGCGGGCAGAAGAGCGGGCTGGTGGAAGTGCGTTGCGTGCTCAAGGAAGTGCGCGGCATCGCCTTCTGCGATTTCCTCGCGGAAGACGTGGTGCGCCATCCGCTGGTACAGAAGATCGTAAGCGCCTATGAGCGGCACGAGCAGAAGCGCGAATGAACGCCCGCACCCTCCGGGAGAGGAGAAACGCGATCACGGGGGGCGGCTCCTCGTTTGGGGCGGCCTGTGCCACGATCGTTAGAGCGGAACAGGCTGGACGGCACCTTGAACGAGCGGTAGATGTCCACAACATGTTCAGCATTCGCTTTCAGCGTCGCGTGACCGTTTCGGCTCATGCCAGAATGCGTATGGCCGAGCGGGCGATCAGTGATGCGACTGAACAGGCGGTCCAGCTAGCCGTGGCGCGGATGAAAACCGGCAAGCGCATTTCACATGAGGCGGCAATGCAACAGCTCGACCATCTGATCGAACAACATGGCCGTAATAAGAAAAAGGCGGATTGAGTGGCATACTGATACCATCGTCCGGTTTGCGCTATTTCAGATATGACGCACGGAATGGTAGTTGCAAAATATGTTTGGACAAAAAAGGCACCCGTAGCCAATGGCAGACATCATTGACAATAAGGAGCAGCGTCTTGCAGAGCTCGTCCTTGCCGCCCGCGCTGAACCGTGCGAAGATGAAATCGTAGAGGAGAACCGCGATGACCCGCAAACAGCTTCAACAACTCGATCAGCGCCTGAACCAGTGGCGGGCAAGCCACGCCAGCGCGGCCAGCGTGCGGGCGGCGTATCGCCGGGAGGTGCTGCGCTTCACGCTGAGCTCGATGGCGCTGGAAAACGAGCCGGTCAACCCGCAGCGGCTGGCGAAGCTGCTGGATCAACCCGCCCGCTAGACGCCACGCGCGAGCTGGCGACGGCTACCGGCCCGCTCCCATACCGCGAAGTCGCCGAGCGCCTTGCGGTGAACCTCGCGCATTGTCTCGAAGCGCTGCTGGAAACCGATCCCGAGGATATTCACGTTACGTCGGAGTGGATTTGCGGCATCCACCGCGCTATTGCTTGGGAACTGTTCCCGGAATGGGCTGGACGCTTCCGCACGACCGATGTCCAGGTGGGCGCGCACCTGCCTCCGTGCGGTCACGAGGTCGCCCTTCACGTCAGAAATTTCTGTCTGGATTTGGAAGAGCGCCTGCGCCATGTAAACGGTGCGGAAACCATCGCCGCACTCCTGGCATGGTCGGACTGGCGCTTTCAGTGGATACACCCATTCAAGGATTTCAACGGCAGGGCGGGGCGAATTCTGCTCGTCGCGCTGACATACAAACTCGCGCTCCCGCCGATTGACCCCGCTTCCGGCGAATCCGGTAAAGAGGCCTATTTTGCCGCTCTGCGTGCCGCTGATGCGGGCAACCAAACGCCGCTGGCCGAGCTTTGGCTGAACCGGCTGTTGTCATGAGCCATTCCGCCCACAAACTCTCTCTCACCGTGCAATACGCCAGCAGCGCGAAGCACATGCCGCTGCGCCACCAGTTCCGGCGCTGGGTGCGGGCGGCGTTGCAGCACGACGTGCAGATCACGTTGCGCATCGTGGACGAGAACGAGGGGCGCTACCTGAACAAGAGTTTTCGCGGCAAGGATTACGCCACCAACGTGCTGACTTTCGTCTACGACAACGAGTTGCCGCTCTATGGCGACCTGGTGATCTGCGCGCCGGTGGCGGCGAAGGAAGCGCGCAAGCAGCGCAAAAACCTGCTGGAGTATTACGCGCATCTCACCGTCCACGCGGTGCTGCACCTGCAAGGCTACGAGCACGAAGATGAGGCTGAAGCCGCCGAGATGGAGGCGCGCGAGACTGCAATCATGCAAAAACTAGGGTATGCTGACCCCTATCAAGCTGCAACTCAATAACGTATAACATGGATGTCCCCCCCGGTAACAAATCCGCCAGTAACAAACCCACCTTGCTGGAGCGGCTTTCCACGCTGCTGCTGCGCGAGCCTGAAGACCGCGAGCAACTGATCGCGCTGCTGCATTCCGCCTACGACCGCAACCTGCTGGACGCCGATGCGCTTTCCATGATGGAGGGCGTGATCCAAGTTTCGGAGCGGCAGGTACGGGAGATCATGATCCCGCGCGCGCAGATGGACGTGATAGACATCAGCGAGCCGCCGGAGAAATTCATACCCTTCGTCATCGAGACCGCGCACTCGCGCTTCCCCGTCATTGATGGGAACAAGGACAACATCATCGGCATCCTGCTGGCGAAGGATTTGCTGCGCTACTATGCGGGCGAGGAATTCGACGTGCGCGAGATGCTGCGGCCGGCGGTGTTCGTGCCGGAGGTCAAGCGGCTGAATGTGCTGCTGCGCGATTTCCGCGCCAACCGCAACCACATCGCGCTGGTGGTGGATGAATACGGCGGGGTGTGCGGCATGGTCACCATCGAGGACGTGCTGGAGCAGATTGTCGGCGACATTGAGGACGAATACGATTTCGACGAGGATGAAGACAATATTATCCCCGATGGTAAGGGCAACTGGCGCGTCAAGGCGACGACCGAAATCGGGGATTTCAACGAAATGCTCGGCACGTCTTTCAGCGACGAAGAATGCGATACCGTCGGCGGCCTGGTGCTCAAGGCTGCGGGGAAACTGCCGAAGCGTGGCGAGCGTGTCACCATCGGCGATCTGGCTTTCACCGCACTGCGCGCCGATAGCCGCAGGCTGCATTCGTTGCTGGTAGAGCAGAAGCCGATTCAGCAGGAGGCGGATTAGCAGGCCTTGCGGGGCCTTTGCCGTTTCGCTCGCCGCCCCCGCCCTTCCGGCGCGGCATGGTAAAATACGCGCCTTTTTCTTTCCCCGTTGACTATTTGGAAGGCTCGCCATGTTCTCCAGCAAAAATACCCTTGCCCATGCCGACCCGGAGCTCTGGGCCGCGATCCAGAGCGAAAACCGCCGCCAGGAAGACCACATCGAGCTGATCGCCTCCGAAAACTACACCAGCCCGGCGGTGATGGAGGCGCAGGGCAGCCAGCTCACCAACAAGTATGCCGAGGGCTATCCCGGCAAGCGCTATTACGGCGGCTGCGAATATGTGGATATCGCCGAGCAGTTGGCGATTGACCGGGTGAAGGCGCTGTTCGGCGCGGAATACGCCAACGTGCAGCCGAATTCCGGCTCGCAGGCCAACCAGGGGGTGTACATGGCGGTGCTCAAGCCCGGCGACACCATCCTCGGTTTGTCGCTGGCGCACGGCGGCCATCTTACGCACGGCGCATCGGTCAATGCCAGCGGCAAGCTGTATCACGCCGTCCAGTACGGCCTGAACGACAAGGAAGAGATTGATTACGACCAGGTGCAGGCGCTGGCATTGGCGCACAAGCCGAAAATGATCGTGGCAGGCGCATCGGCTTACGCGCTGGTGATGGACTGGAAGCGCTTCCGCGCCATCGCCGACAGCGTCGGTGCCTACCTGTTCGTGGACATGGCGCATTACGCCGGGCTGATCGCGGCGGGCGTGTATCCGAACCCGGTCGGTATCGCGGACTTCGTCACCACCACTACCCACAAGACCTTGCGCGGCCCGCGCGGCGGCGTCATCCTCGCCCAGGCGGAATACGAGAAAGTGCTGAACTCGGCGATTTTCCCCGGCATCCAGGGCGGGCCGCTGATGCACGTGATCGCGGCCAAGGCGGTGTCGTTCAAGGAGGCGGCCAGCAAGGAATTCAAGCTCTACCAGCGGCAGGTGGTGGACAACGCGCGCGTCATGGCAAAAGTGTTGCAGGAGCGGGGGCTGCGCATCGTCTCCGGGCGCACCGATTGCCACCTGTTCCTGGTGGATTTGCAGGCCAAGAATATCACCGGCAAAGACGCCGAAGCGGCGCTGGGGCGGGCCCACATCACCGTGAACAAAAACGCCATCCCCAACGACCCGCAGAAGCCGTTCGTCACCAGCGGCATCCGCATCGGCAGCCCGGCAATCACCACGCGCGGTTTCCAGGAACTGGAGGCGGAAAAGCTGTCGCACCTGATCGCGGACGTGCTGGATGCGCCGAACGATGAGGCCGTGATTGCGCGTGTGACGGGCGAGGCGAAGAAGATGTGCGAGAAATTTCCGGTGTATGGCGCCTAAAGCGAGAAGGGTGAAGGGGGAAGAGGGAAGGGTAACTGCGGTTTCCTTCCCCTCTCCCTTCTCACTTCTCCCTTCCCACTTTCCCCCTTCCCGCTTCTCCCTTTACCCTTCCCCATGAAATGCCCCTTCTGCAAAGGTCCCGACACCCAGGTGGTGGACACCCGCGAGAGCGAGGAGGGCGACAGCATCCGCCGCCGCCGCCGCTGCCTGTCCTGCGAAAAACGTTTCACCACTTTCGAGACGGTGGAGCTGCGCATGCCGCAGGTGGTCAAGCAGAACGGGATGCGCAGCGAATTCGATGAAGAAAAGCTGCGCACCAGTTTCTCGCGCGCGCTGCACAAGCGCCCGGTCCCTACCGAGCTGGTGGATGCCGCCATTGATAACGTGACGCAAAAAGTATTCGCGCTCGGCGAGCGCGAAGTCGCCTCGCGCCAGATCGGCGAAATGGTGATGAAAGAGCTGTTGCGGCTGGACAAGGTGGCTTACATCCGCTTCGCCTCGGTGTACAAGAGCTTTCAGGATGTGGGCGATTTCACCGAAGCGGTCGAGGCGGTGCGCAAGGCTCCCGTGCGGCGGAAACCGAAGCCGAAAGCGGGCTAGACATGTTTGCTCCGCAGGACAGCCGGTGGATGGCGCGGGCGTTGCGGCTGGCGGAGCGCGGCCTTTACACCACCAGCCCCAACCCGCGCGTCGGCTGCGTGCTGGTGCGCGACGGCAAGGTGGTGGGCCAGGGCTGGCACGAACGCGCCGGCGAGCCCCACGCGGAAATCCATGCCTTGCGCGCGGCGGGCGAATCGGCGCGCGGCGCGACCGCATATATCACGCTGGAACCGTGCAGCCATCACGGGCGCACTCCGCCTTGCGCGGATGCGCTGATAAACACCGGTGTAGCGCGCGTAGTGGCGGCAGCACAAGACCCCAACCCGCAGGTGGCCGGGCAAGGCTTCTCGGTATTGCGGGCTGCTGGAATCGGGGTTGAAAGCGGCCTGATGGAAACCGCTGCGCGCGAATTGAATATCGGATTTTTCTCGCGCATGACGCGCGGCACCCCGTGGGTGAGGAGCAAGATCGCAGCCAGCCTGGACGGGCGCACCGCACTGGCCAATGGCGCGAGCCAGTGGATCACCGGAACGGCGGCGCGGCAGGATGTGCAGCGCTGGCGGGCGCGCTCCTGTGCGGTGCTTGCCGGTATTGGCACAGTGCTGGCGGATAACCCGCAGCTCAACGTGCGCGGCATCGAGACTTCGCGCCAGCCGTTGCGCGTGGTAGTGGACAGCTATCTGCGTCTGCCGCCGGATGCGCGCTTGTTGCAAATTTTGCGGGACGGCGGCAACGCCGGGAAAGCTCTGGTTTATACCGGCGCGCAGGACGGCGTGAAAATCGCCGCCCTCGAAAATGCGGGCGCGCAGGTGGCGGTGCTGGGGGATGCGGGCGGGAGGGTGGATTTGCGCGCCATGCTGCGTGATCTCGCGGCGCGCGGCTGCAACGAAGTGCTGGTGGAGGCGGGCAGCGGATTGAATGGCTCACTGCTGCGAGCCGGGTTGGTGGATGAGCTGGTGTTGTATTTCGCCCCGCAGATGCTGGGCGATATGGCGCGCGGCATGGCAGGTCTGGGCGAATTGACGGCGCTGGACCAGAGCGTTGCCTTGGCGTGGCAGGACGTGCGTCAAGTGGGTCAGGATTTGCGCATCGTGGCGCGCGTGAAAAAATAATTCGTCATTCCCGCTTTCGCGGGAATGGCATAGTAAAGGAATAATAAATGTTCAGTGGCATCATCGCGGATGTGGGCGCCATCAATCGCGCCGAAGACCGCAACGGCGGATTGCGCCTCACCGTGGCTACCCGCGCGCTCGGCATGGAGGATGTGGGGCTGGGTGACAGCATCGCGGTAAACGGCGTATGCCTGACAGTGATAGAAAAACAGGGCGAATCCTTCACCGTGGACGTGTCGTGCGAAACGTTGAACTGCACGGTCGGCCTGGAACGGCAGGGGGCGCGCGTCAATCTGGAAAAGGCGCTGCGCCTGGCGGACCGGCTGGGCGGCCATCTGGTGAGCGGCCATGTGGACGGGGTCGGCGAAGTGGTGGAATTCAGCGATCTCGGCGAAAGCTGGAAGCTCGTGGTGCGCGCCCCGCAGCCGCTGGCAAAATATATCGCGGTGAAAGGCTCCATCACCATCAACGGCGTCAGCCTGACGGTGAACCAGGTGGAAGGCGCGGTGTTCAGCGTCAACCTGATCCCGCACACGCTGGCCGTGACTACCCTGAACGAGTTGCGCGCCGGAGCGCGGGCCAATCTGGAAATAGACTTGATCGCGCGCTACGTGGAGCGGATGCTGGCGGCTAACTGATGAGAAACGGATTATGCTGGGTGCAATTCGTTATGTGGAGATAAACACGCTCTCGCGCAGTTTCTTCAACTGATCGCGCAATCCGGCGGCGCGCTCGAACTCCAGGTTTCTCGCGGCGGCGAACATCTCTTTTTCCAGCCGCCCGATTTCCTTCGATACTTCCTTCTCGCTCATCGCCAGGTATTTTGCCTGGGTCTGGGCCGCCTTCAGCGACTTGCGCTCGGCGTCCATGTCATACGCGCCCTCGATGATGTCCTTGATGCGCTTGACGATGCCCTGCGGCGTGATACCGTGCTGCTCGTTATAGTGCAGCTGCTTGTGGCGCCTGCGCTCGGTCTCGCCGATGGCGCGCTTCATCGAATCGGTGATTTTGTCGGCGTACAGGATTGCCTTGCCGTTGATGTGGCGCGCGGCGCGGCCCATGGTCTGAATCAGCGAGCGCTCGGAGCGCAAAAAACCCTCCTTGTCCGCATCGAGGATCGCCACCAGCGACACTTCCGGAATGTCCAGCCCCTCGCGCAGCAGGTTGATGCCGACCAGCACATCGAACATGCCGAGGCGCAGGTCGCGGATGATCTCCACGCGCTCCACCGTCTCGATGTCCGAATGCAGGTAGCGCACCTTGATGCCGTGCTCTGAAAAATATTCGGTGAGTTGCTCCGCCATGCGCTTGGTCAGCGTGGTCACCAGCACGCGCTCGCCCCCCTTCACGCGCAGGTTGACTTCGCTCATCAGGTCGTCCACCTGGTGCGTGGCGGGCCGCACCTCCACCGGCGGATCCACCAGCCCGGTCGGGCGCACCACCTGTTCCACCACCTGCCCGGTATGCTCGGCCTCATACACCGATGGAGTGGCGGAAATGAAGATGGCCTGGCGCATCACCTTTTCGAATTCGTCGAAGCGCAACGGACGGTTGTCCAGCGCGGAAGGCAGGCGGAAGCCGTAGTTGACCAGGTTTTCCTTGCGCGCGCGGTCGCCCTTGTACATGCCGCCAATCTGCGGGATGGTGACGTGGCTCTCGTCTATGAACATCAGCGCATCCGGTGGCAGGTAATCCATCAGCGTCGGCGGCGGCTCGCCCGGCTTGCGCCCGGAGAGATGGCGCGAATAATTCTCGATGCCTTTGGTGAAGCCGATCTCGTTGAGCATCTCCAGGTCGTGCCGGGTGCGCTGCTCGATGCGCTGCGCCTCCACCAGTTTATTTTCCTTCTGGAAAAACGCGATGCGCTCGGCCAGCTCCAGCTTGATGGTTTCAATGGCCGCCAGCGTGGTTTCGCGCGGTGTGACGTAATGGCTGGAAGGGTAAACGGTGAAGCGCGGCACGCGGCTGACGATGTGGCCGGTGAGCGGATCGAACAGCGACATGCTCTCCACTTCATCGTCGAACAGGGAAAGGCGCAGCGCGTGCTCGCTGTTTTCCGCCGGGAAAATATCTATCACGTCGCCGCGCACGCGGAAGTGGCCACGGTTGAAATCCAGGTCGTTGCGGTCGTACTGCATCGAAACCAGCCGCTGGATCACATCGCGCTGCGGCATCTTCTCGCCCTCGCGCAGGTGCAGGATCATGCCGTGGTAATCCACCGGATCGCCGATGCCGTAGATCGCCGACACTGTCGCCACGATCACCGCGTCCTGCCGCTCCAATAAAGACTTCGTTGCCGACAGGCGCATCTGCTCGATCTGCTCGTTGATGCTGGAATCCTTCTCGATATACACATCGCGCGA
>VIKH01000055.1 GCA_008080515.1 Gallionellaceae bacterium
TGGCGCGAGGTGTATAAAAAACGCGTTTCAATCCTCGCCCCCTCGCGTGAGGGGGCGCTTCTTTCTCGTTAATCTCGTTCAGCAGGTTGCGCTCCAGCTCTTCGTATTGCATCTGGTTCACGCGGCATTCGAAGACGGATTTTTGCACGCGCTGCCCGACACTTTCACATGTTTTCGCCACGCGGCGCAGGCGACGGCGGCCTTCTTTGGTTTCGGTGGAAACATCGTAAGTGACGATGATGAGCATGTCAGCGCGCCAAGAAAGGAAGATAGGCTTCGGTTTCGCCACGAATATGCCGCGCCAGCAAACGTGCCTGAATTTGCGGCAACAGGCCGATGGGCAGCTTCGCATCCAGCAGAGGATGCGTGATTTCTTCCTGTTTGCGTTCTTGATAGGCGATCACCACCGCGCGGCGAGCGTCGCCTTCGAGCAAAACCGCACCGCCTTCGCGTTCGACAAAATCCCCACTGCCAACTTGCCCTCGATTGATAAGCGTGAGCGCCAGGCGATCCGCCACCACGGCGCGGAATTCTTCCATCAAATCCAGCGCCAGCGCTGCTCGACCGGGGCGCACGGCGTGGAGGAAACCGAGTTGCGGGTCGAGGCCGACGGCTTCCAGCGCGGAGCGGCAATCGTTCATCAGCATGGAGTACAGGAAGGAAAGTAAAGCATTTATGCGGTCGCGCGGAGGGCGGCGGGTGCGGCCATCCATGCCGAAATGAGAACGGGCATCGCGCCGCACTACACCATTCAGTGCAGAGAAATATACCTTGGCCGCATCGCCTTCGATACCGCGCACGCTGTCGAGATCGGCTGTGTGTGGCAGATTGCGCACCGATGCGCGCAATGCGGTTGCAGCCGCAGTAAGTGTTTTTGCATCGTTCTCGTCCGCAGCCTCGCGCGCGCCACGCAGCAAGACCTGCCGCGCATTGCGCAGCTTCCCGGCGATCATGGCGCGGGACACATTCAGCGCAAAGGTATGGTTCGCTGCTTGCCGGTGCTGCGCTTGCCGCAGCAGGATGTTGCCGGAAACCGCGCCTTCCAGCCGCGCCTTAAAGCGACCGTTTCCATCCAGCAGCACGAGGCTGATGCCTTCGTCAGCGCAGCGGTGCATCAGCGCGGGCGAAACCATAATATTGCCCAGGCACACCACGCCGCCCAAGTGGTGCAGCGGCACCTGCAATTTCTTCTCGCGCTCGATTTCCACGCGCAGGGTGTCATTCTCCAAGTGCAGATAGGAGTGCGGCGTCATCACGTAAAGAGTGTTGAGTATCTGGCGTGCCATTCAGCTTTGTTGATGCGGGGCATCGCAAGTCAGGCGGACATGGCTGCCCGTTTGGCGCGTTTGGCGATAACCCAGTTTAGAAAGATGCTTGACCAATGCTGCGCCAGTCAGGTCGCGCGGCAATCTCATGCCGCCAGCACCTCTTCTTGCACGATGTGCAGGGGTCGTTGCGTCCGGGCTTCACTCTTTCACCTTTCGTTTCAAATATTGTTCTGAGGCACGCTGCAATTGCGACGCAACTTCCTCGCGCAAGGCTTGCGGTGCGAGCACCTCGACTTCGGTGCCGTGCTTGAGGATGTCCATCGTTAGTTCGCGTGGGTCGGAGTAGGGGATGCGCAGTTCGTAGCTGCCGCCCTTCAGCATCCGCCCCCGCTGTTGCGGGTGCCATTGCTCTTCCGCCACCCAGCGGGCGCGTGCCGAGGTGAAGTGCAACACGGCGGTGTGCCTGGGCTTGCCCGCGAAGATGCCGTAGCTGGAGGTGAAATGCGCATCCAGCTCCTTATCCGGGATGTCCCTGGCGCTTTTTTCCAGCGCCTTCGCCTCGCGCAGGCGATCCACGGCGAAGCTGCGCAGCGCGTTGCGCTGGTGGCACCAGGCGTCCAGATACCAGTTGTCGCGGTAATGGGTGAGGCGTTGCGGTGAGATTTCGCGTTGGGTTTCTGTGTTGTCGCTGCGGCTGTGATAGCGGATGGCGAGGCGCTTTCTTTGCAGCAGCGCGCCTGCCACAGTTTGAAAATGTTCTCCGGAATTGTTGCGCCCCGCCATGCGCAGGATGCGCACGCGCCGCACGATTTCACCGCTGCCCAACTGCCCGAAAGCGAGGAGTTTTTCGATCCGGTCTTTTATCGGTTTGAAGTGGCTGTCGAGCAGGCCGGGTTGCGCCTGTTCGAGCAGTAGTTGCGTGGTGAGCAGTGCGTAAAGTTCTTCGGCAGTGAACCACAGGCCGGGCAGCTCGAAGGTTTCACCCGGTTTCAGATCGTAGTAATAGCCGTTGCGTTCGCGGTCGTATTCGACGGGCGCGCCGAAATACAGTTTCATTTCCAGAATAATGCGCTTGACGGTGGCGCGCGAGCATTCGAGTTCCTGTTCCAGCGTGGTGCGCGGCACGGGATGGCGGCGCGCGGAGATGACCCTGTGCAGCTTGTAGATGCGTTGCAGGCGATCCATGCTCGAAAAACCTCAGTTATGAGCGTTGGCAGGAGGCGTGCCGCGCAAATTCTGCCTCGCTGAAACCGCGCCATTTTTGAGTGCGGCGGCGTAATTTCTCTGCAGGCGGGCTGCGCTACTTTGTGCTACGGCCACTTTCCGCCGTCATTGCCGCCAATGCGCGGGTGTGTTCCGGCTTGATCTGATTCCAGGAAAACCGCCATTCCCAGTTGCCTTCCGGCTTGCCGGGAACGTTCATGCGGTGCTCGCTGGAGAGGCCGAGCACATCCTGCATCGGGAAAATGACGGTGTTTGCCACAGACTTGGATAGCGCGCCCATCATGACCCAATTGATCGCGTCTTCGCCGCCGCCAAGATACTGCCGGGCAAAACTTTTCTCGTGATCGGACAGTGTGTCCCACCAGCCGATGCTGGTGTCATTATCGTGGGTTCCGGTATAGGCGACAGTGTTGGGCACATAGTGGTGCGGCAGGAAATGGTTGGTATCACCGCTGCCGAAGGCAAATTGCAGGATGCGCATCCCCGGCAGCTTGAATTTGTCGCGCAATTCCACGACATCCTGGGTGATCACCCCCAAATCTTCGGCGATGATGGGCAGGCTGGGAAAAGCCTTTTCGATTGCGGCAAACAGGCTTTTGCCGGGACCCGGCTCCCACTTGCCGGTAATGGCATTGGGCGCGCCCGCCGGTATTTCCCAGTAAGCGGCAAACCCCCGGAAATGATCGATGCGCACCAGGTCGGCGAGCTGCAACGCATGCCGCATGCGCGCTATCCACCACGCATAGTCGGTTTCCCGGTGGACATCCCAGCGGTAGAGCGGATTGCCCCAGAGCTGCCCGGTCTCGCTGAAGTAGTCTGGCGGCACGCCGGCAACGACCGTCGGGTGGCCTTTTTCGTCCAGTTCAAACAGCCCCTGATGCGCCCACACGTCGGCGCTTTGATAGGCCACGAATATCGGCACGTCGCCAATAATCCGGATGCCGCGATCATTGGCATACTGTTTCAGCCTGGACCATTGGCGCGAAAAGCTCCATTGGCAAAATTTCCAGAAGTTGATTTCCTCCGGGCAGGACATTTTTATACCGAGCAGCGCATTGGGGTCGCGGTGCGCCAAATCTTTTGGCCAGTGATTCCAGTCGCGCCAATGTTCATGCTCGGCAATCGTCATGAATAATGCGTAATCTTCCAGCCACGCGCTTTCGGCGGTACAGAATTCTTCGTATAACCAGAACACGCTGTCGAGCCGGTTCGCAAAAAAATTCCGCGATGCCCGGCGCAGCCGTTCCATGCGAAACGGGTACACGAGCGCAAAATTTACCCGGCCAGCGGTAAATTCCGGGTGGGGAACCAGATCGTCGCGGTTGAGCCAGCCCTGGCTGGCCAGTTCGGAGAGGTCAATCAGCAGAAGGTTGCCGGCGAAAGCCGAGCTGCTCATGTAAGGGGAATTTCCGAGCCCGGTGCCACCCAGCGGCAACACCTGCCAATAGGCTTGGCCAGTGCTTGCCAGCCAATCTATGAACCGGCAGGCATCCGAACTAAAAACGCCTCCCCCGAAGGCGCCTGGAAGCGAAGTGGGGTGCAGGAGTATGCCGCTGGCGCGATCCGTTTTCCGAGCAAAGCGCACCGTTGCGTCCCTGTTTGCGCAACGCCTGTCCGGGTATGTCTCGTGGCTCATGGTTTGGCCCGGACTCTGTCAGGAGCCGCGCCGCATCGCGCCGCCCGCTTCCGGCGTACCGCCGCCGTGGCTGATCGGGTGCGACAGATTCGCCGGAACGGGAAGTTTCAACAGCCGGTACAACTGCATCAGATTTTGCCGGAACAGGCGGTCGAAGCTTTCCACCGCGTGGGCGGGGTTGTAATCGCCAAACCACCAGAACCAGTCCGAGCTTTCGCAGGAGGCGAGCTGTTTTTCTGCGGCCAGCCGCTCTCCGGCGTTCAGGCGGCCACCCGCTGTCACCATGTCGTAGTTCTGTTTCGCCACGCACAGCAGATCCCACGCATGGTTTTTGTCGGGCGAGCCGATCCAGGTGGAGAATGTGCCGTACACCCAGCTGCCCGCAACGAGATACGGCAGCTCGCCTTCTCTGGCAAAACCCTGCCCGCCACCGGCCTCGCGCCTGTCCAGATAGCCGCTGTAAGTTGTCGTGCGAATTTGCGGGTGCGTTTCCAGTATGGCGTAAAGATCTTCCAGAAAATGGTGGCCGTTGTACGGATAATATTCCCACGCGTTTTCGCCATCCAGGATGACGCTGGCCAGCGGCGTTTCGCCTTCCGGAGCGCGCTGCGCGACCGCTTCGATCTGGGCGACGAAGTGCAGCGCGGCATCTTTGCCAAACCATCTGGAATACTCGAAGCCGATCAGATCTGACAGGTGATCGTCGCGGAAAAAGCAGGGCATGCCGCTGGCCGCGCCCTGCAGGTGATAAGGGCGATAGAGATATTGGATGTGGTCGGATTGCGGCATGCCCGCCGCCCGCAAGCTGTTGGTCAGCACATTTTGGCCGCTTGCGGCCCAGCGGCATTTTTGCTCGGCCAGCACTTCCAGCAGCGCGGTAGAAACCGCGCCTTCCGCCGGCCAGACCCCTTGCGGGACTACGCCGAAGCGGGTCTGGTGGCTTTCCATCGCGGAGGCAAGGTGGGCCACCACGCGCCCCTTCCCGCCCGGGTAACTGTGCGCTTGCGGCAGGCTGCATTCGGGCGAGCTGTCCCGCGCGCTATGCAGGTCAATCAGCAGCGGCGCGAGCGGGTGGGTGTGCGGCGTGGTGGAAATTTCGATTTGCCCGCTCTCGGCCAGCTTGCGGTAACGCGGGATGATGCCGGCGATGAGCTGGCCGATCAGGTGAAACAGGCGCTTGCGGTCGGCATAATCAAAACCGCCGTCCTTGCTCATCAGCTGGATGACGAAATCGTGGGTGCGGCGCACGCTTTCGCCGCACCAAACCAGGTGGTACCAGACCAGCAGGTCGGCCAGGTATTGCCCGGACAGATAGGCCAGACCATCGCTGCCGCCGGGTTCGAGCGTTTTGTACAGGTTGTAGAGGCGGCTGTAGGTGGGGTAAGGCTCGATCATTTTCTGGTGGTTAGTGCGGAAACAGCTTCCCAGCACCAGGTCGCGCTCGTCCTTGCTCAATTCGTTGAGGTTCTCGCACACCAGCAGCCGCAGCAGCGGATCGCGTATCTGGCCGCCGGAAAACTGTTGGGTGTAATCTTCCAGCTGATCCAGCAACACCGGCACGAAATTCACCACCGCGCGCACCTGCGGATGCTGCTCGAGGTGGTAGGCCATATCGGTGTAATCCTTGATGGCGTGCAGATACACCCACGGCAACAGAAAATCACCCGTGGCATGGTCGCGATAATCCGGCTGGTGCATGTGCCAGAGAAAAACCAGATCAATGGGTTTGGACATCAGAAATCCTGAAGTATTGTGCCGCCGAGCGGGCTGGAAGTGTCGCGGTCAGCGCAGGTTGTTGTGAACATCCTGCCCCAGCATCTCGGGGGTAATGAGCGTAATACCCTGTTCGGTCACAAAGAAGCGCTTTGCGTCGTCTTCGCGGTTTACCCCGACAGTCATCCCTTCCGGAATCGTGCAGTTTTTGTCCACTACTGCGCGCTTGAGCGTGACGTTGCGACCGATTTCGACATCGGGCAGGATCACCGAATCCTCGATGTGGCTGAAACTGTGTACGCGCACGTTGGAATACAGTAACGAGCGGCGCACGACCGAACCGCTGATGATGCAGCCGCCGGACACCAGCGCATCTACAGCCATGCCCCGGCGCGCGTCGTCGTCGAACACGAATTTTGCAGGCGGGAGCTGCTCCTGATAGGTCCAGATCGGCCAGTCCTGGTCGTACATGTTCAGGTCGGGGGTGACCTTGGTGAGTTCCATGTTTGCTTCCCAGTAGGAATCTATGGTTCCCACGTCGCGCCAATACGGGGCGCCCCCATCCATCGCCACGCAACTGTCATTGAAGCTCTGGGCGATCACCCGGTAGCCCGCTTTCATGAGGTGCGGGATGATGTCCTTGCCGAAATCGTGGCTGGAATTCGGGTCGGCCGCATCCCGCTCCAGCTGTTCGGTCAGGAAATCCGTGTTGAAAATGTAAATGCCCATGCTGGCCAGCGCAATGTCCGGGTTGCCGGGAATCGGGGCCGGGTGTTCCGGTTTTTCCTTGAAGCTGATTACCCTCGATTCTGCGTCCACGGCCATTACACCGAACCCCTTGGCGTCCGCTACCGGTACCTCGATGCAGGCGACGGTCATGTCGGCCCGGTTTTCCACATGGCAGGCCAGCATTTTGCCGTAATCCATCTTGTAAACGTGGTCGCCTGCCAGAATCAGCACGTAGTCGGGTTTGGATTCGCGCAGGATGTCCAGATTCTGGAACACCGCATCGGCGGTGCCCTGATACCAGGATTCCTGCACCCATTGCTGGGCGGGCAGCACATCAATAAATTCGCCGAATTTGCCGTTCAGAAAGCTCCAGCCGCGCTGGATGTGCTGGATCAGGCTGTGCGATTTGTACTGCGTGGCCACACCGATGCGCCGGATGCCGGAATTGACACAATTCGACAGCACAAAATCCACGATGCGGAATTTTCCGCCGAACGGCACCGCCGGCTTTGCCCGCCAGTCGGTCAACTGGTGCAGGCGGCTGCCGCGTCCACCGGCCAGCACCATGGCGTAGGTATTCTTGGTCATCCAGCTTGCGATGCGCTGTTCGTGAGCTTCGTTAGACATGGTTTGGGTCGCAGGATACGTTGTGAATTGTTGTGTATCTTATCAGATTGCAGTTATAGTCTAGCCGCAATTGCGGTTATGGCAATTAAATGAGCCCATGAAAAAAAATCAACGCATTAAAACTGACCCGCGCACCAATTTGCTGTTGCAGGGGCGCTTGCACGACCCATTTTCCTATCTGGGGCTGCACCGCGAGCTGGATGGTTACGTGATAAGGGTATTCAACCCGCACGCGGGCGAGGTTGCCCTTGAAGCCGTGCAGGGCGATGAAATCATGCAGCGCATCCACCCGGCAGGGTTGTTCGAGTGGCACGGTGTCGGCGAGCCGCCTCGCCCTTACCGGCTGCGCCTTACGGAAGGCGGCGCACAGCGCCTGATCCACGATCCGTACTCGTTCCTGCCGCAAATTTCCAGCTTCGATTTGCATCTGTTCAATGAGGGAAGATTGCATCAGGGGTACCGCGTTCTCGGCTCGCACGCGATGCAAATTGGCGGGATTCCCGGCGTGCGTTTTGCCGTGTGGGCGCCGAATGCTGAACGGGTCAGCGTGGTGGGCGAATTCAACCGCTGGGACGGGCGCATACACCCGATGGCGGCGCACGGTTCGAGCGGCGTATGGGAATTGTTTATTCCGGGCATCGAAATAGGCGCGCTGTACAAGTTCGAGATTTTCAATGTGGCCGGAATGCTGCTGACCAAGACCGACCCTTACGCCGGCGCGTTTGAAATGCGCCCCGGAACCGCTGCGCGGGCCGGAGTGGAGATCGCCCATGCCTGGCAGGATGGGGAGTGGATGGCGCGGCGGGATACCTGGGACTGGCTGCATGCCCCGCTCAACGCTTACGAAATCCATGCCGGGTCGTGGAAACGGCATCCGGATGGCAGCTTCTACACCTACCGCGAGCTGGCCGAACACCTGATCCCTTACGTCAAGGATATGGGCTACACCCACGTCGAGTTGATGCCGGTTTCCGAGCACCCGCTGGACGAATCCTGGGGCTACCAGTGCACCGGTTATTTTGCCGCAACCAGCCGTTTCGGCTCCCCGGACGATTTATGCTATTTCATAGATAGCTGCCACCGGGCGGGTATAGGAGTATTCCTGGACTGGGTGCCGGCCCATTTCCCGCAGGATGCCTTTGCGCTGGCGCGCTTTGACGGTACGGCGCTGTACGAGCACGAAGACCCGCGTTTGGGTTTTCATCAGGACTGGGGCACGCACATTTTCAATTTTGGTCGCAACGAAGTGAAAAGCTTCCTGTTGTCGAGCGCGCATTACTGGCTGTCTCAATACCATTTCGACGGGCTGCGCGTAGATGCGGTCGCCTCCATGCTCTATCTCGATTATTCGCGCAAGCACGGCGAATGGTTGCCGAACAAATACGGCGGGCGCGAGAACCTCGACGCCATAGATTTTTTGCGCGAGCTCAACATCATGGTGCACGAGGCCTTTCCGGGGGCGCTGACGCTGGCCGAGGAATCCACTTCCTGGCCCGCCGTATCGCGTCCGGTCTATCTGGGGGGGCTGGGTTTCTCGATGAAGTGGAACATGGGCTGGATGAACGATACGCTCAGCTTTATGAGGCTGGATCCGGTGCATCGCAGCTACCACCTGAACCAGCTCACGTTCAGTCAGCTTTACGCTTACACCGAAAATTTTGCCCTGCCGTTTTCGCACGACGAGGTGGTGCATGGCAAAGGCTCGCTGCTGTCCAAAATGCCCGGCGATTCCTGGCAGAAATTTGCCAACCTGCGCCTGCTGCTCGCATATCAGGCAGCCAGCCCCGGCAAGAAGCTCAACTTTATGGGCAACGAGTTTGCCCAAGGGCGCGAGTGGGCCTCCCGTCATGAACTCGAATGGTGGCAACTTGAAATCGGGCAGCACCGGGGCGTCCACAGCATGATGCGCGATCTGAACCGCCTGTACCGCGACCTGCCGGCTCTGCACCAACTGGATTTCGAACAGGCCGGCTTTTCCTGGATAGACTGCCAGGATGCGGCGCATTCGCTGCTCTCTTTTGTGAGGCGCGGGCTTGGGCGAGATCCGGGCCGAACCGGTACCGTGGATGGGGCAACCCTGTTCCGCCGAGATACAATTACCGCCTCTGGCGGGGATATGGTTGGCTCCGGCATGATGCCGTAGCTACCCAGGCAATCAAAAAAGGAGATGCTATGGTCACATCGCGAACACCTTCCAGCAAAAAAACCGCAACCGGCACGGAAGCCGGGAAGCCTGTCGGCAAAAAGGCGGGTGCGGCAAAGGCGGCAGGCAAAAAACCGGCTGACAAGAAGGCGGTAGCGACCAAGCCGACCGTCAAGAAGGCTGCGGCAAAAACTGGAGCCGAAGCAGTTCCAGCCAAAAAAACCACCGCCAGGAAAGCTGCCCCATCGCCGTCCGCTCGAGGTTCTGCCACCAAAGACAAAACCGGCAGTAAAAATGTGCGGGGAGTTGCGGTATCGCCTGAAGAGCGTTACCAGATGATAGCCGCCGCTGCTTACTGGCGTGCGGAGCGCCGCAATTTTGCTGCGGGTGGCGCGCTGGATGACTGGATCGCGGCCGAAGCCGAGATTGACGCGAAGCTGGGGCTGTAAGGGCATTTCGCTCGTTGTTTACGCTGTGCTTCGCGATAATCCAGAATCGCTGTTTACCGTCTGGCCGCAAACCCTTATGCCGCGTGGCATACATGGGATACAAAAAACTGTTCAAGAAATGCTCGGCTTGGCCGATAAGGGGCAATCATGTCGGAACTAACTCACTCCGCCGCGTGGCAAGCCCTGGCAGCACACCAAACAGTCATCCGCAAGCAGTCCCTGCGCGGGATGTTTCGCGCCGACCCGGCGCGCTTCGACAGGTTCTCTTTGCGGTTGGAAGGGCTGTTGCTGGATTACTCGAAAAACCTCATCTCAGCGGAAACGCTCGGCCTGTTGCTTGATCTGGCGCGCCAGGCAAAACTTGAAGAGTGGGTCGCGCGCATGTTTGGCGGCGAAAAGATCAACGCCAGCGAAGGGCGCGCGGCGCTGCATACCGCTTTGCGCGCCCCGCGCGGCTCGCGCATAACCGTTGGCGGCAAGGATGTTGTGCCGGATGTGCACCGCGTGCTGGGCCGGATGCGCCAGTATTCTGATGCGGTGCGCGGTGGTTCGCTGCGCGGGCATACCGGCAAGGCGTTTCGCGATGTGGTGAACATCGGTATCGGCGGCTCTGCCCTGGGCCCGCTCATGGCCTGCGAAGCGCTCAAACCTTACGGCAGCGCGCAACTGAACGCGCATTTCGTTTCCAATGTGGATGCGACCGACCTCGCGGAAACACTCAAGCGCCTCGATCCGGAAACGGCGCTGTTTATCGTCAGCTCGAAAACCTTTACCACCCAGGAAACCCTCGCCAACGCGCGTTCCGCACGGGCATGGCTGGTAGAGCACCTGCAAGCGGAAGAGGCGGTTGCCAAACACTTTGCGGCGATTTCGACCAATCTTGCCGCAACCTCTCAATTTGGCATCAACCCGGACAACGTGTTCGAATTCTGGGATTGGGTAGGCGGGCGCTATTCGGTGTGGTCGGCGATAGGCCTGCCCGTAGCGCTCTACATTGGCATGGACAATTTCGAGCGATTTCTCGCCGGTGCGCACGCCATGGACCGGCACTTTCGCGAGACCCCGCCGGAGCGCAACATGCCCGTCATCATGGGCTTGCTCGGCATCTGGTATGCCGATTTCTGCGGTGCCGCCTCGAACGCCATTCTGCCTTACGACCAATACCTGCAACATTTCCCAGCCTATTTGCAGCAACTGGAAATGGAAAGCAACGGCAAGCGCGTGAACCGCGAAGGGCGCGGGGTAGACTACGCGACCCAGATGGTGGTGTGGGGCGAGCCCGGCACCAACGGGCAACATTCGTTCTACCAGTTGCTGCACCAGGGCACGCATCTCATTCCCGCCGATTTTCTCGCGCCGATCACCAGCCACAACCCGATGGGTGAACACCACGCCATGCTGTTGGCGAACTGCTTCGCTCAGACCGAGGCGCTGATGTTGGGCAAGACCGAAGAAGAGCGCTGATGTTGGGCAAGACCGAAGAAGAGGCGCGCGCCGAACTGGCGGCGCAAGGGCTGGATGGCGCCGCGCTGGAAGCGCTGCTGCCAAACAAGGTGTTTCCGGGCAGCCGCCCGACCAACACCTTGCTGTTTGATCGGCTCGACCCGCATACACTCGGGATGCTGGTCGCGCTCTACGAGCATAAGGTGTTCGTGCAAGGTGCCGTGCTCGGCATCAATTCGTTTGACCAGTGGGGCGTCGAGCTCGGCAAGCAGCTCGCAGGCAAGCTGCTTCCGGAACTGCAAGGGGATCGTCCCGCGTCATCCCACGATGCCTCGACCAACGGTTTGATCAACCACTTTCTGGCAACAACCGGAAGAATCGAATGCTGATATTCTGGCCTCGTGGCAGCAGGGTGCAATCACAGTCCCGCGCTGTTGCGCGGCGTAATAGGGCAATACTTACCCCGACATGAGAAAGCAATATTTCCCACTCTGGCTATTGCCTGGCTCTGCTTTGCTGCTTTTTGCCGGAACCCCGAGCGCGGCAGACTACGAAATCCGTCTGACGGAAAAGGTCATCGCCAGCGCCGAAGCCAAATACGGTCGCGACGCGCGGCGGCGGCTTGCCGCATGGACCGGCATGGTTGCGGGCAGCAAGAACAAGACCGAGGCGGAGAAGCTGAAGCTGGTCAACAATCTTTTCAACCGCGTTCTTAACGTGCCGGATATGGAAAACTGGGGCAGGGCTCAATACTGGGCCACGCCCGTCGAGATGCTGGCAAGCAACGGTGCAACTGCAGAAGATTATGCCATCGGCAAATACTTCACGCTGCTGGCGCTGGGGGTGAGCATGAGCAATTTGCACATCACCTACGTGAAAGCCGCCAATCTTCCCGCTCCCACCCAGGCGCATATGGTGCTGACTTATTATTCTTCGCCGGATTCCATGCCGCTGGTGCTCGACAACTTGGACCCGGAAATCAAACCGGGCAGCGAGCGCGAAGATCTGACCCCGGTGTACAGCTTCAACGGCAACGGCTTGTGGCTTTCCAGAGAGCGCAGCGCCGGACGCTCGGTTGCTTCCGGCAACGCCAGCTTGTGGAACGAAATGAATGCCCGCATGGGCAAGGAATTTGAGTAACAGTAACAGATTGCCCAATTTTTCGAGGAAAGCATCATGACCCTTTTGCGCCAACTGATCATCGTGATCGCTGCATTGTTTGCTCTTCTGTTTGCCGGGTCGGTGGCCATCAATATCCACAACACGCGCACCTACCTCAACGAGCAATTGCGCAGCATCTCGCAGGACACGGCGACATCTCTCGGTTTGTCGCTGTCGCCGCACATAGCCAAAGGGGACATGGCCACGGTCGAAAGCATGGTCAGCGCCATTGCCGATAGCGGCTATTACAGCGAGGTTGCGGTCACCGATATCGGCGGCAAGGCGATGGTCGAGCGCAAGCAGCCCGCCGTTATCAAGGGGGTGCCCGCATGGTTCGTCAACTGGGTTTCGCTCGAGACGCCGCGCGGCGAAGCGCTGGTCATGGCGGGCTGGAAGCAGGCGGGCAAGGTGCCCGTCAGCGCCAACCCCGGCTATGCGTATGCCACATTGTGGAATAACAGCGTGGGTGCCTGCTGGTGGTTCCTCGGGATTTCCGGGTTCGCTCTGCTGCTTGGCATACTCATCCTGCGCCAGGTTTTGCAGCCGCTGCGCGCAGTGGAGGCGCAGGCCAAGGCGATCTGCGACCGCGAATACCCGATACAGGATCAGATGCCGTGGGCAACCGAGTTGCGCAACGTCGTCAGCGCCATGAACCTGATGACCGCCAAGGTCAAGGAGATGTTCAAAGAACAAGCGGACGCCATGGAGCGCGTGCGGGCCGATGCCTACGCCGATACGACAACTGGTCTCGCCAACCAGAAGTATTTCGACACGCATCTGAGCCAGATAACAAAAGCGCGGAAGCTGTCGTCCGGGGCCACCAACGCGCTGCTGTTGGTCGAGCTTGACGAATTCAAAAGCTTCAACGAACGCAAGGGACACCAGGCGGGTGACCGGCTATTGCGGGGATGCGGCGCGCTGATCGAGAGGGCATGCAAAGAAACCCCCAATCTCCAGTCATTTACCGCTCGTCTCGGCGGTGCAAATTTCGTGGTCGCCGTTCAGGATATCGTCGAGAAGGATGCGCTCGCGCTCGCGGAAAAGCTGGGCTCGTCCTTCGGCGAGCTATTGGAGAAAGGATTGGCGGATACGGGTAATATCGGCCACATCGGCGTAGCCATCCACCGCGAACAGACCGCAGAGCAACTTTTATCCGAGGCGCAGATGGCGCTGCGGATGGCCAAAGTCAAAGGCCCGAACTCGGTCCACCTTAACGACAGCAAGACGGCCAGCGAGTTCGGCTCTTATTCGGAGCAGGACTGGGTGGAGTTGCTGGGTAACTTGCAGCGGGGTAACCGGGTCGTCCTGTATCGCCAGCCCTGTCTTTCCGGCAAGGATGACGACCGGATTCTTCAGTACGAAACCTTGTTGCGGGTGCGTGGCAAGGACGACAAGCTGATTCCAGCAAACGTGGTGATTCCGGTAGCGAAGCACCTCCACCTCACACTGGAGATAGACAAGAATGTGGTGAGCGAAACCCTGGCCCGCTTGGCGCGCCCGGAAAACGCCAACATCACGGCGGCGGTCAACCTGTTCCCGATGTCCATCCGGGATAGCGGCTTCGTGGCCTGGCTGTGCGATACTCTGAACAAACACGCCAGCATCGCTCCCCGCATCGCTTTCGAGCTGATCGAGTATGGCGCAACCGACAATCTGGACGCGCTGCGCGGATGGGTGGAACAGGTTGCAAGAACTGGCGCCAAGACCGGCCTGGACCAGGTTGGCAGAGGTTTTAAACCCTTCGACTATCTCGACAAGCTCAAGCTCGACTACATCAAGATTGACGGCAGCTACACCCGCGACATACACAACAACCGGGACAACCAGTTTTTTGTTGATTCCCTGGTCAAGTTCGCGCACGGACACAGGAAACCCGGGACGAATGGAACATGCTCAAGAGCCTGCGCGTGGATGGAGTCAAAGGCTACGGTGTGGGTCAACCGGAGATGTGGAGTTAAACAGCCAACCAGAGCGCTTAGCTTTCGCCATGAAAGACGGGCGTTTCCAGCTTGGGATTGCATTTGCGGTGGCGGCACTGCTGGTTGCGGCCAGCGCGCCGAATGCCGCAGACGATCAAGCTATCCGGCTCACCGAAGCAACCCTCAATGGCGCCGAGACGAAATATGGGCAAGCGGCACGGCAGCGGCTGGTCGCGTGGCTGGATATGATCGAGCGCGGCCAGCAGAAATCTTCCGATGAAAAGCTGGAGTTGGCCAACAATTTTTTCAACCGCATCCCTTTTGTGCCGGACATGGAGCATTGGGGGCGGCGCGACTACTGGGCTACGCCTGTCGAATTGCTGGCGAGCAACGGGGGCGATTGCGAGGACTATGCGACCGGCAAATATTTCACGCTGCTCGCGCTTGGGGTCGAGGTGGAGCGGTTACGGATTACCTATGTCAAGGCCAAAACCCGGGATCCGGCGATCCAGGCACACATGGTGCTCACCTATTATCCTGTGCCGGACGCCACGCCTCTGGTGCTCGACAATCTGGACAAAGAGATCAAGCCGGCCAGCGAGCGTGGCGACCTTACCCCGGTATACAGCTTCAACGGCAACGGCTTGTGGCTGGCAGGCGAGCGCAACTCGGGGCGGCGCCTGGGCGGTTCCAGCCAAGTTGACTTATGGGCAGAATTGAACACCCGCATCAATCGCGGGTTTTGAGAGAAAAAGAGCCTGCCGGTTCTCGGCCGCCACCCAGATACGCCCGCTGTACGGCATCGCTGCCGAGCAGCTCGCCCGACACGCCGGACAAGGCAATCAGCCCGCTCTCCAGCACATAGCCGCGTTGTGCGGCCTCCAGTGCGAGCCTGGCATTTTGCTCGACCAGCAGGATGGAAACGCCCTGCGTGGAAATTTCGCGGATGGTGGCGAAAATCTTTTCCACCATCATCGGCGCGAGCCCCATGCTTGGCTCATCCAGCATCAGCAATTTTGGGCGGCTCATCAGCGCGCGCGCCATCGCCACCATCTGCTGCTCACCGCCGGAGAGCGTTCCGGCCAGTTGCGCGCGGCGCTCGGCGAGGCGCGGGAACAGCGCGTACATGCGTTCGAGATCGCTGCCGATCTGCGCGGCATCGTTGCGGGTGTAGGCGCCCATCTGCAAGTTTTCTTCCACCGAAAGCCGGGCGAATACCCCGCGCCCTTCCGGTACCAGCGCCAAGCCGTCGCGCACGCGCTGGTGCGCGGGAATGTTATGCAGGGATTTTCCGGCGTAGCTCACCTTGCCTGCCGCAGGGTGCAGCAGCCCGGCCAGCGCCTTGAGCGCGGTGGTTTTGCCCGCGCCGTTGCTGCCGATCAGCGCGACCAGCTCGCCGGGGGCGACTTCCAGGCTGATGCCTTTTAGCGCCTGGATGCCGCCGTAGGCGACCTTGAGGTTTTCAACCGAGAGCAGGCTCATTCCGCTGCTCCGCCCAAATAGGCGGCTATCACCGCCGGGTTCTGGCGCACTTCCTCGGGCAATCCTTCGGCGATCTTTTTGCCGTAATCCAGCACGGCGACGCGGTCGCATAAGCCCAGGATCAGCTTCACGTCATGTTCGATCAGCAGCACGGTGATGCCGCTGGCGCGGATGGTTTGCAGCAGTGCTTTCAGGCTTTCGGTTTCGGTGGCGTTCATGCCCGCCACCGGCTCGTCCAGCGCCAGCAATTTCGGTTCGGTGGCCAGAGCGCGGGCGATTTCCAAGCGGCGCTGCTCGCCGTAGGGCAGGTGCTTGGCCAGTGTCTGGTGCGGGCGTTCGATGCCCACATAATGCAGCAGCTCGCGCGCGCGCCGCGCGATGGCGCGCTCTTCGGCGCGCGCAGCGGCATTGCGCAGGAGCGCACCCCAGATGCCCGTTCGCGTGCGCAGATGACGACCGACCATGACGTTTTCCAGCGCGGTCATGTTGGCGAACAGGCGGATGTTCTGGAAGGTGCGCGCGATTCCGGCGTGCGCCAGCAGATGCGGCTTGCAATGCGAATAGGCAGTGCCATCGAAGGTGATCGCACCTTCGTCAAGCTGGTACAGGCCGGTGATGATGTTGAACAGCGTGGTTTTGCCCGCACCGTTCGGCCCGATCAGGCCGTAGATTTCGCCGTGCCGGATATGCAGCGAAACATCGGACAGCGCGGCCAGCCCGCCGAAGTGTTTGCCGATACCGGTTAGTTCGAGCAGGGTGTCACTTCGAGGCGTCATACACGCTTTCCTGCTCCTGGTGCGCCACCCCGGCACCGGGCGTCAGCTCGCGGCGGCGTTGGGTGGAAGGCCACAGCCCGGCAGGGCGCCACAGCATCACCAATACCAGCGCCAGCCCGAACATCAGCATGCGCAGGCTCTCCGGGTCCACCAGCATCTTGCCGAACAGCACCTGCTGCACCGGCCCCGCGCCGTGGCGCAACGCTTCCGGCAGCAGCACCAACAGGGCGCCGCCGAGCACTACTCCGCCGATGTTGCCCATGCCGCCCAGCACCACCATGCACACCACCATCACCGATTCGGTCAGGCCGAAGCTCTCCGGGCTGATGAAACCCTGGAACCCGGCAAACAAGCCGCCCGCCGCACCGCCGAAGGTGGCGCCCATGGCGAAGGCCAGCAGCTTGATGTTGCGGGTGTTGATGCCCATCGCCGACGCCGCTACCTCGTCTTCGCGGATCGCCATCCAGGCGCGGCCGATGCGCGAATCTTCCAGCCGCAGCGAAACGAAGATCACCAGCAGGGTGACGCCAAGGAACAGGTAGTAATAAAGATGCACCGGGGGAAAAGTGATGCCAAGCAGCTCGTGCGTGCTGTTCAGGGAAAACCCGCCGATGCGGATCGGATCTATCATGCTGATGCCCTGCGGGCCATTGGTGATGTTGACCGGCGCATTCAGGTTGTTGAGGAAAATGCGGATGATTTCGCCGAAGCCGAGGGTGACGATGGCGAGGTAATCGCCGCGCAGGCGCAGTGTGGGCGCACCCAGCAGCACGCCGAAGACGCAGGCCAGCAGCGCGCCCAGCGGCAGGACAATCCAGAACGGCAGGTGCAGCCCGAACTGTGGTGAGCCGAGCAGCGCGTAGCAATACGCCCCGACCGCGAAGAAGGCGATGTAGCCGAGATCGAGCAGGCCGGCGTAGCCGACCACGATGTTCAGCCCCAGCGCCAGCATGATGTACAGCAGCGCGAAATCCACGATGCGCACCCAGCCGCGCCCGAGCAGCGCTTCGGTGGCGAAAGGCAACACCAGCAGCATGACGGCGAGCGCGGCAAATGCGAGCCAGGCCTTGCGCTTGTTCTCTACCGGCCTCCCGATACGCATCACTCGAAAATCCTGTAGAAGCATCGCGAGCAGATCGAAGTGCAAGAAGCCGCGCAGCGAGCGATGAGACATACCTCATGGGTAGGTGTAGGTGAGGAGCGAGCGAGCACGCGACGCCGCAATTCGGGCGCGCAGCAGCTTATGCGGGATTTTTCAGGCACGTTCCGCGACCCTTTCTCCCAGCAACCCGGATGGGCGGAATACCAGCACCGCGATCAGCACGAAGAAGGCGAACACGTCCTGGTAGTGGCTGCCGAGGAATCCGCCGGACAAGTCGCCGATGTAGCCTGCGCCCAGGCTTTCGATCAGCCCCAGCAGCACGCCGCCCAGCATCGCGCCGCGCAGGTTGCCGATGCCGCCCAGCACCGCTGCGGTGAAAGCCTTGAGGCCTAGAATTGCGCCCATGTAGTAATGTACGATGCCGTAGTTCGCGCTGACCATGACGCCCGCCAGCGCCGCCAGCGCGGAGCCGGTCATGAAGGTGACGGAAATGACGGCGTTGATGTCCACGCCCATCAGTGCGGCGGCGGAGGGATTTTCCGCCACGGCGCGCATGGCGCGACCCAGGCGGGTGCGGTGCACCAGCGCCAGCAAGCCCGCCATCACCGCCAGCGCCGCCAGCACGATGATAATCTGCACCTCGTTGATGACCGCGCCGCCGAGCGTGTGCGTGCCGCCCGGCAGCAAAGCCGGAAAGGGGTGATACTCGCGTCCCCAGCAGAGCATCGCCAGGTTTTGCAGCACGATGGATACGCCGATGGCGGTAATCAGCGGGGCGAGGCGCGGCGCGTTGCGCAGAGGCCGGTAGGCGATGCGCTCG
>VIKH01000176.1 GCA_008080515.1 Gallionellaceae bacterium
ACGATTGATATTGACCACAAGCGCAGCTTCGAAAAAACTGCGCTTCCGCTCCGGCCCCAAAACCAAGAACCAAAAAATATTTCAGTTCTTTTAATATCGAGGCGCTCAAAAAAATAGCCCCGCTACCAGAGCGGGACTATTCAAGGGGGTTGGTGCGCTAATTCAAGTTATGCGACATTCGATTTCCTGCGCCGCACCGTAAACCCGAACAACCCAAGCCCAGCCAGCAACATGGCATACGCCTCGGGTTCGGGTACGGGTATCATGGCATACTTCGCCCTGTATGGACCGCCACTTGGTAGTGTGATGTTGTTCACAGTCACGTCAGAATTGGCGAGCCGATAACCCCCGCTACTCCCCACGCCGTTAACGCTCCATTTTACAAATGCATTGTCAACCAATTGCGCACCCGACGGAACACCAAATACGTCTCCAAAATCGAACACGACACCAGCGTATGTCGTTCCGGGCGTACCTGTAACCGACATGCCAGCCACGTTGGTGCCCAGCATCAGGGTTGGATAACCACTGCCTGTATTGGGGACGTAGTCAAAAAATATTGAACCTAAAAATGCGCCTGGCCCAAAACTGCTGAACAAAATGTTGTTAATAGATAACGTGTACTCGCTATAGGTAGAAAAATCATCAATTTGCAAGTGTGCAAACGGGTTGTTGACAAAATTATTTGGCGCAATACCCATGTACGACCAATCAGAAACCCCCACCAGAACGCCGAAATCGTAATGCTTCGTCACTTGAGCATACGCGCTACCATTGAGCGCAAAAGTACCCGCGATCAACAGCGAATAAAATCCTGACTTGAACTTTTTCATACCAACCCCCATTCATTTCATAAAAAACCGTCAAACAACCAAATCGCCACCTTGAAGCTAAAGATGAACCCACTAACACTTATATCAACAGCCAGATGCCTCAAGAAAACCTAAATCTCCTAACGCTCTGGCGGGATGATACTTACAAAAACCAACAAACACAATTGTACTGAAGTACAGGTACACATTTAAATTGTTAAATTTGCATCACCCCAATTTCAACCACTGCTTGGATGCTACTAGTAAAAATTTGCAAGCGCAATTGTACTGAAGTACAGGTACACATTTCTCCAAGAATCGGAATTGGCAGCTCACAAAAGAGCATGTTGTTGGGCAACCCCGGCTATTTCATCCCTCTCTCAATACTCACCCCTACCATCCTGCTCCCGCGTATCGCATTCAGCTTGGCGACGCTGACTTTGACCCACGGCAACCGGAGATCGTTAACCAGCATCCGGGCGATGGCTTCGGCAAGTGCCTCGAGCAGGTTGAAATGGCGGCTGGTGAGTGCGTTCCGGATGTCGCGCACGATGTCGGCGTAATCCAGCGCATCCTGAATATCGTCGGTTTCGCAAGCGCGGCTGTGGGGCAGCGCGATCTCCAGGTCTAATTGCAGAGTTTGCGGCACGCGCTTTTCCCATTCGTAGACGCCGATGAACGTCTCAACCTTGAGTTCGCGCAAAAAGATGATGTCCATCGTTGTCGACAAAGAATGGCGTAAAATTCGCCACCTGTGCATTTTAAGATATTCCTGCTGATGACAACCCTGTTTTTTGTGGCGTGCGCCTACCTGTTGGGCTCGGTTTCTTTTGCGGTGTTGATGAGCAAGGCGTTTGGTTTGGCCGATCCGCGCTCTTATGGTTCGCACAACCCCGGAGCGACCAATGTGCTGCGCAGCGGCAAAAAAGCGGCTGCGGCATTGACTTTGCTGGGCGATACGGCCAAGGGTTGGCTGGCGGTGTGGCTGGCGCAACACTTCATGCCGGGTGACAAGCTGCTGGAAGCACTGGTGGCGCTGTCGGTGTTTCTCGGCCACCTGTTTCCGGTGTTTCTGCGCTTCAAGGGTGGCAAGGGTGTGGCGACTTCCTTGGGCGTGCTGCTGGCGTTGAATGTGTGGCTGGGGCTGGCGGCGCTGGCAACCTGGCTGCTGGTGGCGCTGGTGTTTCGCATGTCCTCGCTGGCGGCGTGCTGGCGGCGGCGGGCGCGCCGGTTTACGCCTTGTTGCTGGCTATGCCGCACGAGCATGTTGTGGCATCGTCAGCAATGTCGCTGCTGCTGATCTGGCGGCACAAAAGCAACATACTGAATCTGTTGGCGGGCAAGGAAGGCAGAATAGGCAACAAGAAGGCGGATGGGCAGTCCGCTGGAGACCAGTAGCCGCCAGCAACTGAACTCCGCGAAGTTACACCGTACCGATCTCCTGCAAATCCCATCTCGGCTTGACTTCGAAGCGATAGTCTCGTTTCGGCTCTTGCTGTTGCAAACGCAGTGCGCCCGCAAAGGCGATCATCGCGCCGTTGTCGGTGCAGAATTCCAGATCGGGGTAAAACACGCGAAAACCGCCTACGCCACCCGCGACGACAAGTTGCCCGAGGCCGGTCTGATCGAGCGCGGCAAGCGCCTTGCTGGCCAGCACCTCCACGATGGCTTCCTGCGTTGTGCGGGCGATGTCGGCTCTGGCTTGTTCGTCCATAGGCGCACCTCGTTCCGGCGTGTGCTGGCGCACCAAAGAAAGCACGGCAGTTTTCAACCCGCTGAAGCTGAAATTCAGATCGCCGCTATGCAGCATGGGGCGAGGAAGGCGGAATTGGCCGGGGCGACCTAAAGCTGCCAGCCTTGCCAATTCCGGGCCTCCGGGATAGCCCAACCCGAGCAGCTTGGCGCTTTTGTCAAACGCTTCCCCGGCGGCGTCATCTAACGTTTCTCCCAGCAGGATATATCGGCCCACGCCATCCACGCGCATCAGTTGGGTGTGGCCGCCGGATACCAGAAGCGCGACAAATGGAAATTCCGGCGCGGGGTCGGAAAGCAGCGGCGACAGCAAATGCCCCTCCAGATGGTGGATGGGGATGGCGGGAATATCGAGCGCGTAAGCCAGCGCACAGGCAATGCTGGCACCTACTAGCAGTGCTCCCGACAAGCCGGGACCCCGCGTGTAGGCGATAGCGCCAATATCCGGCAACGCGCAACCGGCTGTTAGCGCCACCTCGCGGACCAGCGGCAGCACACGGCGGATGTGGTCGCGCGAAGCCAGTTCCGGCACGACCCCGCCATACTCACCGTGCATGGCGGCTTGAGTGTGCAACGCGTGCGCCAGCAAACCGTGCCCGGTATGGTAGAGAGCGACTCCGGTTTCGTCGCAAGAGCTTTCGATGCCCAGAACCAGTTTCATGCCAGGGGTAAAACTTTCGTTAGCGCCGCAGATATTTGGCTGAATTTAAGAGAGGTGCGACAGCTTGTCGCGCGACATCATGCCACATGTTCAAGAGAGCGGGCCGTCTCTACAATCAGCAGCGTCTCGTAGCTCATCCATTGCCGCCAGCCCGAAATAACGAAACACGAAACGGTGTCTTTAGTTCGCCATGTCGCGCTGCATCTCTTTGCCGTACACCCCCTGCGGCTGCGGAGTTGCGCTCCGCCAGGCTCACAGAGCCGCCGCTTTGTTTGTTTTCCTATTTTTGGTTGGCGGCACCGGTTTCCGGCAATGAGGCAGGGTTGCTTTATTGGCATAAATTTTGAGTTACGTGCCAATGCGGCATCAAATTTAATTTTCGCGAAAGGAGAAATTGATGAAAGCGAAAAAACTTGCAGCAATCGCCGGCGCGCTTTGTCTGGCGGCGGGCGCTCAAATGGCGCAGGCGGCCATTGTAACCTACAACGTCACGGAAACTTTTTTCGAGCCTGACACCCAGCCCAAAGATACGATATTTATCGGGCAGTTCGATTTCGATAACGTCGCCAACACAGTATCGAATCTTCAGGGTGTCTTGAGCGAATCCATGACCGGCACTACGGCGGCCACCATGAACTGGCTGACGCTCAGCAACCAGTTGTCGGCAGTGTACGATGCCACGCTGGGCGGCCTGCTGGTCACCACCTTCCTCAACACCAAT
>VIKH01000056.1 GCA_008080515.1 Gallionellaceae bacterium
TGTTGAAAAACAATACCCCGTGGAACCTGAAAAACGCTTGACTCAGAACACGGTTGCTCTCCCGCTTGCGGGAGAGGAGGCGAACGAACGCTTCGCGTATTTCACGCTAAAGTTTTCTGCGCTCTTCCCGATAATCTACCCCGCTTCAAATTCCGGCCCTCACCACGCCAAGTTATCGCGCTAAAGTTTTTCCGGCGTTCTCCGATAACCAAACCCAACGGCGGTTGATTAAGCCCGCAGCATCGGGCCAACCAATGTGGTCGGCGATCTGGCCGGATGAGAATCCAGATATTTGAGTACAAGGAGAACTAAAATGCCCCAGTTTATTAACACCAACATTGCGTCCTTGAACGCGCAGCGCAACTTGAATAGTTCGCAAACCTCCCTGCAAACTGCCCTGCAACGCTTGTCTTCCGGCTTGCGCATCAACAGCGCCAAGGACGACGCGGCCGGCATGGCGATTGCGGACCGCATGACTTCCCAGATCCGGGGCAATGCACAAGCCGCCCGCAACGCGAACGACGGCATTTCGCTGGCGCAAACCGCAGAGGGCGCGTTGAGCGAGGTCTCCAACAACCTGCAGCGTATCCGCGAGCTGGCGATCCAGTCCGCAAACTCCACCAACAGTACCAGCGACCGCGCCTCTCTGGACGCGGAAGCGCAACAGCTGATCGCGGAAATAACGCGCGTCGCCGGCCAGACCAGTTTCAACGGCCTGAATCTGCTGGACGGCACTTTCACCAACCAGTCTTTCCAGGTCGGTGCCAACGCCAACCAGACGATTTCACTCAACTCGATCGCCGATGCGCGCTCGACCGGCTTGGGCAGCAACATACTGGTTGCGGGAGGCTCGGCCATGAGCTTCACCAAAGTCGCGGCCGCCGACCTCACCGGTGGGAACAACGTCGCCGTGCAGACGGCGATGACGGTTAACACGGCCAACGGCGGCACGACCTCCGCTTTTACCGTCGCCGCCGACAGCGATGCCAAGGCCATCGCCGCCGCCATCAACACCAACGCGTCCAGCGTCGGCGTGACCGCCACCGCGACGAACAGCGCCACCTTGAGCGGCCTGTCGGCGGCCGGCACCGTCAGTTTCACGCTCGGCGGCACCGCCAGCTCCGCGATTTCTGCGGCCATCACCAGCCCGACCGATCTCACGGCGCTGGTGGCAGCCATCAACGGCGCATCGGGCGTCACCAAGGTCACGGCATCATTCACCAGCACCTCGGCAAAAGACAGCATCACCCTGACCAGCTCCGACGGCAGCGATATCAGCGTCCTGAATTACGCAAATACGTCGGCGGTGGTTGGCGACACGCTGGTCTTCTCCGGGGTAACGCTGACCGAAGGCGGCGCCGATTCCTCCATCAGGACCGGCTCGGTATCCCTCGCCAGCGACAAGGGGCAAATCTCCCTGGGCGGCGGCGCGGAAGGCACGGTGTTCAACAGCTTGACCAGCTCGTTCTCGTCCATGGCCGGCGTGAGCCTCACCTCTGCCGCCAACGCGCAGTTGGCCATCGCCACGGTGGATGCGGCGCTGGGGCAGGTCAACGTTTCCCGGGGCGATCTGGGCGCGTACCAGAACCGTTTCAGCTCTGCGGTCGCCAACCTGCAAACTACGTCGGAAAACCTGTCCGCGTCGCGCAGCCGGATTCAGGACGCCGATTTTGCGGCAGAAACCGCTTCGTTGACCCGCGCGCAAATCCTGCAACAGGCGGGCACGGCGATGCTGGCGCAGGCGAACGCGATCCCGAACAACGTGTTGAGCTTGTTGCGTTAAGCATGGCAAGGTGAAACGCGTCCCGACCGGGTAAACCGGTCGGGATTTCTGGAGTAAGGAGAAGCAGCATGCCTATCCAAAACATAAGTAACCCCGTTCAAGTTTCGCAGTCGGCGTCCGGCGGCGCACGTAACGCCGTTGTTGTCGCGCCCTCAAAACACGCGGCGGGAGACATGCCGCCAGAGTTGCCGCAAGCCGCCGCAAAACAGGCCACCGAACAGCAGCAGCTCTCATCGGTTCAAATAAAAAATGTGGTGGACAACATCAACAAGGCGCTGAAGCAGTCGGCCAGGAACCTGGAATTCACCGTGGATACCGACACCGAAAAACCGGTGGTCAAAGTGGTGGATACCGAGACCGGCGATGTGATCCGCCAGATTCCTTCGGAAGAAATGCTTTCCATCACACGGGCAATAGATGAAGCGCAAGTGAACCTGCTGTTGAAGCAAACGGCCTGATGGCCGAACCAGCGAAACCCGTCCGGCAATTGTGAGATTCTGGGTATAGGGAACCAAAAACGCCATGGCAACTTCAGGCATCAGCTCGACCAACCTCGACATCAACGGCATCGTCAGCCAGCTGATGGCGGTGGAGCAGCGCCCGCTGGTGGCGCTCGCCAAGAAAGAAGCCAGCTACCAGGCAAAAATCACCGCTTTCGGCAGCATCCAGGGCGCGCTGGCATCGCTGCAAAGCGCGGTGCAGGGCCTCAACAGCACCAGCAAGTTTCAGGCGTCCAAGGCTACGTCTTCGGATAGCGCGGCGGTGGGCGCTGCCGCTTCCAGCACGGCGGTGGCGGGGAGCTATTCCTTGTCGGTAACGGCGCTGGCGCAACAGCAGAAGCTGGCCGCTGCCGGGCAGGCAAGCGATACCTCCGCCATCGGCACGGGAGATCCCACCACGCTGTCGTTCGATTTCGGCACGATTTCGGGTGCCGCCCCGGTTGCCGGAAAATATACCGGCGCCACGTTCACTTCCAACGGCGGCGGCATCAAGACGGTCACCCTGGACGCCACCAACAACTCCCTGCAAGGTATCCGCGATGCGATCAACGCGGCGGGCATCGGCATCACCGCCACCATCATCAACGATGGCGGCGCCTCGCCTTACCGGTTGGCGCTGACCTCGAATAGCGCCGGACAAAGCAACAGCATCAAAATCTCGGTGTCGGGCGATGCCGCGTTAAGCAGCTTGCTGGCCCACGATCCCGCCGGGCTGCCCGCCGCACAAAGTTTCACGGAAACCGCAGCAGCGCAGAATGCCGCATTTACGGTGGACGGCATCGCGATCAGCAAAACTTCCAACACGGTTTCTGACGTCATCGGGGGCGTGACGCTCTCCCTGATAAAAACCACAGCGTCGCCGGTCACCGTCGAAGTGTCGCCGGACACCGCCACCATCCGCTCGGCGGTGGAAAAGTTCGCCAAGGCGTACAACGATCTGAACAAGACCCTCGCGGATTTATCCTCCTACAACTCCGCCACCAAACAAGGCGCCACGTTGCAGGGGGACGCGACGGTGCGCTCGCTGCAAAACCAGATGCGCGCCATCTTGAACACGCCGGTCGGCAGCGTGGCCGGGGCCTATTCCACCCTGTCGCAGATCGGCGTCTCGTTCCAGAAGGACGGCTCGCTGGCGGTGGACTCCGCAAAATTGAACAGCGCGATCACCTCGCATCCGGGCGACATCGCCGATCTGTTTGCCGCGGTCGGCAAAACATCGGATAGCCTGGTCAGCTATACCTCTGCCACCAGCGCCACCAAACCTGGCAGTTATGCGCTGACCGTCACCCAGCTCGCCACGCAGGGTACTCTGACCGGCAACGCGACAGCCGGTCTCACCATCACCGGCGGCGTCAATGACGCCTTGACCGTGGCGGTTGATGGGGTGAGCGCTTCGGTTACGCTGGCGGCAGGTACCTATACCGCCGCCGCCCTGGCCACCGAAGTGCAATCCAGGATCAACGGCGCCAGCGAGCTGTTGGCTGCGGGCAAGACGGTTGCGGTCACGCAATCGGCCGGCGCGATGACGGTCGCTTCGAGCAGCTATGGCACGTCATCCAGCGTGGCCGTGACGGGCAACGGGGCGAGCAACCTGCTGGGCGCCGCTCCGGTCGCAACGGATGGAATCAGCGCGGCGGGTACGCTCGGCGGCAACGCGCTGGCAGGCAGCGGGCAGACACTCACCTCGAACAGTGGTGACAGCGCCGGGATCAGCTTCAGCGTGCTGGGAGGAGCGACTGGCTTGCGCGGTGCCATCAACTACTCGCAAGGCTACGCCTATCTGCTGAACANNNCACCACCGGTCTCGGCGACTCCATCAAGGATGTCGGGAAACAGCGCGACGCGCTGAACCTGCGTCTCGTCAACACGGAAAGGCGCTATCGGGCGCAGTTCACCGCGCTGGATGCCATGTTGAACAGCATGAACTCGACCAGCACGTTTCTAACACAGCAATTGTCCACCATACTGAACCAGACCAGTAACTAACCGGAGATGACCATGAACGCCATGACCGCAATCAAAACTTACGCCAGCGTCGGGTTGGAATCGGGTGTTGCCGCATCCGACCCGCACAAACTGATCCTGATGTTGTTCCAGGGCGCACTTCTTGCGCTCGCTTCCGCAAAAAACCAGATACTGCGCAAGGAAATCGCCGCCAAGGGCGCTTCCATCACCAAAGCCATCGCGATTATTGACGAAGGGCTCAAGTCCAGCCTGGACAAAAATGCGGGGGGCGATCTGGCGCAGAATCTTTCGGCGCTGTATGACTACATGAGCCAGCGGTTGTTGATCGCCAACCTGAAAAACGACATCTCCGCACTGGACGAAGTCGCGCGCCTGCTCGCCGAGCTCAGGGGCGCCTGGGAAGCAATTCGCCCCGTTGATTTGCCAGCCAAACCGGCCATGCCCGCACCGGGCACGCTTCACCAGGCTCCGGCAAAACCTGCGGCGCTGACTTACGAAAGGATCTGATGATGAATGCCGCCATCGAAAACTACGAGCAGCTTTCCTCCATCATGGGCGAGATGCGCGCGGCTGCCACGCAAGGGGACTGGGACCGGCTGGAATTGCTGGAGAAGCGGTGCAGCCAGCGCGTGGACTCCATGAAAGCCCAGGGTAGCGTCCCCTGCCTGGATGAAGATGACAGGCGCAGGAAGGCGAACTTGATCCGCAAAATTCTTGCGGATGATGCGGAAATCCGCAGTCACGTCGAGCCGTGGGTCGCGCAACTCCAGATACTCATGCAAAGCGCGGGCCAGGCACGCCGCCTGCAACAGACTTATTTCGGCTCATGAAAAAGTGGATCGGTAGCCGCCCGCCTTGCCGCTTTGTTTGTCTGGCGTAGCAAGTGGCGGCGTCCGGCAGTTTCGCCGCATCTCTCCTGAAATTTCTTTCAGCAAATGCTTCCGGCCAACCTCCTTAATGCAATCAAGGCGCTTGCGCTCGATCAGAAACCCCTTGCAACCGCCACCGCAGCAGCTTCCCCGCAGGCGAGCCGATTCGAGCCGGGCCAAAAATTTCAAGGCAGTGTGCAAGACCAGATTGCCTCGGGGCAGTTCAGAGTGCGCGTCGGCGACCAGGCGATTCAGATGCAGCTCCCCGCCACCGTCAAGAGCGGCGATACGATTGCGCTGCAAGTCGTTGCGACCCAGCCCAGGCTCGTTTTCAGCATGTCCGCCTCAAACAACCCGCTGTCCACGCCGGAGCAATTGAGCTCCGCATCGCGGCTGCTGTCCGCGCTGTCGCAACAACAGCCGGAGAAAGCGGTGGTGCGTACGGCGCACAAGGCACCGCTGTGGCCCATGCCGCAGCCCCCGGAAAGTAAACAACTGGCGGGACAATTGCACGAAGCCTTGAGCTACAGCGGGCTGTTCTACGAATCGCACCAGGCGCAATGGATGCAAGGCGCCCGCAGCATCACACAACTGTTGCAGGAGCCGCAAAACCGGTTGCCCGCCCCGCCCCTGGCAGCCGGTGAAAATCCCGCAACCCAGGCACCGCAACGCGCCCCCGCCCAACCGCAGGATGGCGGAACGCCGGCAATTCCGGAACACCTCCAGCCGCTGGTGCAACAGCAGCTCAACGCCCTCGAAACCCGGCAAATGGTGTGGCACGGAAATGTCTGGCCGGGGCAAACCATGCAATGGGAAATCCACGACCACGAGCAGCACGCGCCCTCCACAGAAACCGGAGAACAGCGGCAGTGGACTACCCTGATCAGCCTGAACTTGCCCAGGCTGGGCACGGTCAGTGCCAGGCTGCATTTTAGCGGCAACGGTGAGTTGAGCCTTGCGCTGGCTGCGGACACCGGCTCGACAAGAATGGCGCTGGGAAACGCCTCCGCGCAACTGCTCGCCAGCCTGGCCGGAAACGGCATTCCGGTAGCCAGCATGCAAGTCATGCAACATGCGCCCACCCAATAAACGCCAGGCAGCCGTAGCTCTGGCATACCGCAATCACGATCTCGCCCCCAGAGTAGTGGCGCAGGGCAGCGGGCTGGTTGCCCGTGCGATCATCGAGCGCGCCAGGCAGCACGGTATCTATGTGCACGAGTCGGAGGAACTGGTCGGTTTGCTGATGCAGGTGGAGCTGGATCAATACATTCCACCGCAGCTTTATCTTGCCGTGGCAGAATTGCTCGCATGGGTTTATCGGCTGGAACACCCGGAAACTCCCGCGCCCCGGAACGAGGCCGGTGAAATGCGCCGATAACCTACAGGGAAACTGGCGGTTTTTTTACTGTTGCGCCCGGATCGGTTTAGCCATGAATGGAAGAAAAGAAATCCCGTTAAAAATCGAACTGCTGCCTGGTGGCGAGAACGGCCACCTGCTAATCCGCTCGAAAAAGGAAATCCGTTTTATCCTGCAGGAGATCGCCCGGAAAGGTGCGCGATCCGCGCTGTACTATGACGCCGGAAACGACTTCATCCTGACCACCCTCCTCGACGCCAGCGAACTGGAGGTATGGATGGAAGCGGGGCCCAACGCGGAGGCTAACCGGCGCGTGCTGCACAGTGACAAGGCCATTTTCGTCGGTTCGCACCAGGAGGTGAAAGTACAGTTCGAAACACGCCACATCGAAGCCGCGCTATTCCGCGAGCGCAGCGCGTTCCGTTTGCCGTTGCCGGACGCCCTGTTGCGCCTGCAACGGCGTGATTACTACCGCATGATCACCCCCGAAAAGAACCCCCTCAAATGCTCCATGCCCATCATCGCACCGTGCCCGCCAGCAAGGCGCGGCTCCACCGCGCCCCGGCGCGATACGGTGATCATGGATATCAGCATCGGGGGGGCGGCGCTGGTTTGCGCGGAGCGCGAAGCATGGCTTCTGCCCGGCGAAATCTATCCGGATTGCCGAATTTTTCTGCCCGATATCGGCACGGTGGCCGCCACCATCCGCGTCATGAATGTCATGGAATTCACAGCGCGCGACGGTACGGTCAGCAGACATGCCGGATGCGAGTTCCTTCACCCGGATGGGAAAACGGTAATATTGCTGCAGCGCTACATCACCGGGCTGCAAGCTGGAGCCGGATAAACCGGATCGGACAGAAAGGCCAGCAGGACGCCTCATGAAAGCGCAACGGCTTGCAAGCCGACCCGCGCACCCGCATCCGACTGATAACAGCCATCGGGCGGCTCGGTGAACTGTCCGGGCTATACCTGCATGTTCATGATTTCGTTATAGGCCGCAATCACCCGGTTGCGTACTTGCACGGTGGCCTGAAATGACAGGTTGGCCTTCTGCGTGTCTATCATCACGTCGCTCAAGCTGACCTTGTCGTCACCCAGCACGAAAGCTTTTTGCATGGTCAGGGCATGGTTTTGCGCTTGCGCCACACCATCCAGAGAAGATTTCAGCACGTCGGCGAAATCCGTCGCTCCCGCCGTCGGCGCATGCTGCGCCGCACCGCCTTGCGCGACAGCCATAGCGGCGCGCATCTGCGCCAACACACCATCAATTCCGGAAACGCTCATCGCCCACCTCCACTTCCACGAAACGCACCTTATCAGCTTCCCGGAATAGCAAACCCCGGAAAAGCTCGCGAAATCCCCCCCTATTTTCTCCGCGCATGCCTTAATACGACCGGAGATAATTGGGTAACTGGTAAAAAGATCGGATTTGCGGCAAAAATCATGGCGGAAAACAACCCCTCCCCTCCCCTGGCGCAAGCTCTAGGGGCGATCAGCGCCAGGCATATTCTGGCGCTGACGGTTGCGGTAGCGACGATTATTTCACTGCTGGCCGGCCTGTGGGCATGGGGGCAAACCCCGGACTATCGCGTGCTGTATGGCAATCTGTCAGATCGCGACGGCGGGTCAGTCATCGAGTCGCTGCAACAGATGAACGTTCCCTACAAGTTTGCGGACAACGGGTCCCTGCTGGTTCCCGCCAACCGGGTACACGAGATGCGGCTGCGCCTCGCGTCGCAAGGTTTACCCAAGGGGAACGTCCCCGGCTTCGAGCTGATGGAGAACCAGAAGTTTGGCACCAGCCAGTTTCTGGAGCAGGTCAATTATCAGCGTGCGCTGGAAGGCGAGCTGGCGCGCTCGATGCAGACTCTGGCCGCCGTGCAGGGCGCGCGGATACACTTGGCCATCCCCAAACCCACGGTATTTGCCAAAGACCAGCAAAAGCCCAGCGCATCCGTAGTGCTATCGCTCTACCCAGGCCGCGCGCTGGATTCCGGGCAAATCAGCGGCATCATCCACCTGATTTCGAGCAGTGTGCCGGACATGCCCGCCAAGAACGTGACCGTGGTAGCGGATCGCTGCTCAGCCAGGCCAGGGAAGCTGGTGCCGGGCCGCTTGACGCCAGCCAGCTCAAGTACGTGCAGCAAGTCGAACGCGACTATATCAGGCGCATCGAGGCCATTGTCGCCCCGCTGGTCGGAGCCCAGAATGTCCGCGCACAGGTCACCGCCGACATGGACTTTGCACAGGTCGAGCAAACCGCTGAAATCTTTAAACCCAACCAGGATCAGAAAGACGGCTCGGTACGCAGCCAGCAAAAACTGGAGGCGCTCGATGGCGGCGTGCCCGATGTCGGCGGCGTGCCGGGCGCGCTCTCCAACCAGCCGCCGGTCCCCGCCGCCGCACCCATTGCCGGCCCCGCCGAAACGGCGGTCGGCCAGCCCGGCGCCGCGCCCGCCGGTAAAACGCGCAAGGAGTCCACCGTCAATTACGAGGTGGATCGGACCATACGCTACACCAAGTCACCGGTAGGCAGTATCCGGCGCCTTTCTGTGGCGGTCGTGGTGAACAACCGCACCGTTACCGACAAGAATGGCAAGACCAGCTCCAAGCCGTTGAACGAGGCAGAGAAAACCCAGATTACCGCCCTGGTAAAAGAGGCGATGGGTTTCGACAGCAACCGCGGCGACACCTTGAATTTGCTGAACAGCCCATTCAACATCGAAAAAGAGGAGCCGGTGTCTGAAACGCCCCTCTGGAAGCAGCCGGATACCATTGCGCTCGCCATTGAAATCTTGAAATACGTATTGATTTCCGGGCTGCTCCTGTTCGTCGTGTTCAAGATTCTTCGCCCGGCGATCAACAGCACGGTGGGCATCTTCCTGAACATGGAAAAGGCGGCGATTGCCGCCCGCAACAAAGCGGAGGAGAATGCGCAGCAGCGTACGCCTGCTTCTCAAAACGACGTGGCCGGAGCAAGGCAGTTGGCGCAGCAGGATCCGAAGCTGGTAGCCAGCGTGGTCAAGCAATGGGTAGGTGGTGAGTAATGAGCGATGCGGGCATCGAAAAAAGTGCGATTCTGCTCATGTCGCTCGGCGCGAGCGAGGCCGCCGAAGTGCTGAAATTTCTTGAGCCTGCCGAAGTTCAGAAAATCAGCGCCGCGATGGTGGAGCTGAAGAACGTTTCGCGTGAAAAAATTGCCAGCGTGTTCGACGAGTTCAACCAGTTCGCTTCGGACCGCACCACCGTCGGCATCGACAACGACGAATACATCCGCAGTATGCTGGTCAAGGCGTTGGGCGACGACAATGCCGTCAGCCTGATTGACCGCATTATGCACAACAGCGATACCAGGGGCATCGAAAGCCTGAAATGGATGGAGCCGAGCGCCATAGCGGAACTGATCGCCAACGAGCACCCGCAGATTATCGCCACCATCCTGGTGCATCTCGAACCGGATCAGGCCGCCAGCATCCTCGGGTTTTTCAGCGAGCGCACGCGCGGCGACGTGCTGCTGCGCATCGCCACGCTGGACGGCGTACAGCCCGAAGCGCTGCGCGAGCTGAATGACGTGCTGTCCAAATTGCTGACCGGCAGCGCCGTCATCAAAAAACGCACCAAGGGCGGCACGCGCACGGCGGCGGAAATCCTCAACTTCATGGGTGGGGCGCTGGATGAAGGAATACTCGAAATCGTGCGCGGCTACGACGCCGATCTCGCGCAAAAAATCGTTGATGAAATGTTCGTGTTCGAGAACATTCTGGAAATTGATGATCGCGGCATCCAGCTGATCCTGCGCGAGGTGCAATCCGAATCCCTGATCGTCGCACTCAAGGGCGCCAGCGAAGAGCTGCAAGAAAAGATTTTCAAGAACATGTCGCAACGCGCCAGCGAAATGATGCGCGAAGACCTGGAAGCGAAGGGGCCGGTCAAGGTCAGCGAAGTGGAAGCGGAGCAGAAGGAAATCCTCAAGACGGTGCGCCGCCTGTCGGATGAGGGGCAGCTTTCGCTGGGCGGTCGCGGGGATGAAGCATATGTCTGACATCCTGGCACCCAAGGAGCAGCTCACCGCCTACCAGCGCTGGGAGTTGCCGGCGTTCGACCTCGCCAGAACCGGCGAAAACCGCGCTGCCGCCGCGCCGCCCTCCGCCGCCCAGCTCGAACAGACACGGCGGCAGGCGCAAGAGGAAGGCTACCGGGCCGGTTACGCCGAGGGCAAGCAGCGGGCCGACAAGGAGGCGTTGCACCTGGTGCAATTGGTGGATGCGCTGAATCAGGAATTGCAGCAAGCGGATCAGAAGATCGCGCAAGACCTGCTGAATCTGGCGCTGGAAATCGCCAGGCAAATGCTGCAACAGGCACTAAAGGTCAAGCCGGAACTGCTGCTCGAAGTGGTGCGCAAAGCCATCGCCGAACTGCCGCACTTCAACCAGCACGCCCACCTGGTGCTGCACCCCGACGATGCGGAGCTGGTGCGCGCGCGCCTGGGCGAGCAGCTCGCCCATACCGGCGGGAAAATTTTCGAGAGCGATCAAGTGGGGCGCGGCGGCTGCCGCGTGGAAACGGCGCACGGCGAGATTGACGCCACGCTGGCCACGCGCTGGCAACGCATCGCCGCCTCTATCGGGCAGAACGACACATGGCTGACGCCCTGACCTCTTCCGGCATCCACGGCCAGCGCTGGCGAAGCTGTTTGCAGGACAGCCGGGAAGCGGTCAGCGTCGAAGCAGAAGTGGTCGGTTTTTCCGGAGAAAAATTGTTTCTCATGCCCGAAAATGATGTGCAAGGCCTGATACCCGGCGCGCGCGTCGTGCCGCTGGAGCCGGTGCGCGCGCCGCTGCTCGGAGGCAAGCGCCGCACTCGGCGGCGCGCGGCGGACCGCACGCGCCACCTGCCGGTGGGCGAGATGTTGCTGGGTCGCGTGCTGGATGGCGCGGGACGCCCGCTGGACCAGCTCGGCCCCCTGCCGGAAGAAGACACCGCGCCGCTGCAAAGCCGCCCTATCAACCCGCTGGATCGTGCCCCGATCGTGGAGCCGCTGGACGTGGGAGTACGCGCCATCAACAATCTGCTCACTGTCGGGCGCGGCCAGCGCATGGGGCTGTTCGCCGGCAGCGGCGTCGGCAAAAGCGTGCTGCTCGGCATGATGGCGCGCTACACCAGCGCCGAGATCATCGTGGTCGGGCTGATCGGCGAGCGCGGCCGCGAAGTGAAAGAATTCATCACCGACATACTGGGGCGGGAAGGCATGGCGCGCTCGGTAGTGGTCGCCGCCCCCTCCGACACCATCCCGCTGATGCGATTGCAGGGCGCCGCTTACGCCACCACCATCGCGGAATATTTTCGCGACCAGGGCAAGCATGTGCTACTGATTATGGATTCGCTCACCCGCTATGCCATGGCGCAGCGCGAGATCGCGCTGGCGGTCGGAGAGCCGCCAGCCACCAAGGGCTATCCGCCCTCGGTATTCGCCAGGCTGCCGCAACTGGTGGAGCGCGCCGGCAACGGAACGGAGGAAGGCGGTTCGATCACCGCGTTTTATACTGTGCTGACCGAGGGCGACGACCCGCAGGACCCCATCGCCGACAGCGCGCGCGCCATCCTGGACGGGCATATCGTGCTGTCGCGCCGCCTCGCCGAGCAGGGGCATTACCCCGCCATTGATATAGAGGCCTCCATCAGCCGCGCCATGGGTCACCTGGTTTCCGAGCAGCATCTTGGCTTGGTACAATATTTCAAGCACCTGTACGCGCACTACCAGCGCAACCGCGACTTGATCAGCGTGGGCGCCTACGTCAGCGGCAGCGATCCGCTGCTGGATGAAGGGCTCGCGCTCTACCCGCAGATGGAGCATTTCCTCAAGCAGGGCATGTTCGAGCACGAGGAATTCAGCAACGGAGTCGCGTCGTTCAACAAACTGTTCGAAAAAAGCATTAGACCGCATAAATCATGACAAAAGATTTTACCCTGCAACCCCTGGTCAACCTGGCGCATCAGAAAAACGATGCCGCCACGCGCAAATTCGGCCAGCTTACCCAGCAGCAGCAAATCGCTCTGGCCAAGCTGGACACGCTGCTGCAATATCGCAAGGACTATCAGGCGCGCTTTCGGGATGCAGTGCAAACCGGCATGAGCCAGCCCGATCTGCACAATTTTCAGAATTTCATGCTGCGTCTGGACGAGGCCATCGCCCAGCAGCAAAAAGTGGTCGAGCAAGCTCATAATTCGGTGCGGGTCGGGCGCGACGAACTGGAAGACACGCAGCGCAAGATGAAATCTTTCGACACACTGGCGCAACGCCATTTCGAGAACGAAAAGAAGCTGGAGGCAAAATCCGAGCAACGCCTTCAGGATGAACATACCGGGCGGCACGCGACCCTGAAAGCCGCATCCGCAGAGAGCGAAAGCTGACGCCACCATGCAAAATTCATCCGTTGCAAACACCTTACCCGCAGTTCAGGCACCGGTTTCTTCCGTGCCGGGTTCTGCCGCCGATCAGCCTGTGGAGGCGTTTGGCAGCGTGCTGGCCCGCCAGCAAACTGCTACCGAAGAACCGGCAGATACCGCGCGAACCACGCCCGCCCATGCCGACCGCGCAACCGGCGACAGCGAAATAACCGACCCCATACCGAAAGAAACGCAGGGCATAACCGATGAAATGCTGGCAGCGTTCTTGCCGGATGGCGGCAACCTCCTTCGCGCGGCGGGAGCCGATGCCAATACCGGCTTGCCCGTGGCGGCATCGGGGGCGGGTGACGCCCCGCCAGCCGACGCGACCCCTGTTCAGTTTCCGGTAGCGGCTACGGCGCTGCCGTTCGTTGCCCCATTCGCGCAAGATGCCTCTGGCATCCCCGGTGACGCGCTGCCATCCCCGCCGCTAACCCGCGCCCGCGATAACAGCGCCGCTCTTTTCGGCGGCTTCCCCAATGGCGCCCCCCCGGCAACGCCTGGCCGGGAAACTGCGGGCTTTGATACCCTCACGTCGGCGCAGCTTCCGGTCGGCGCTCAAGCTTTGGCTCCGCTGGCGCAGCCCGATGCAGCCGCGCTCACCGCTTTGAACACTTTGCCACAATATTGCGCGAACCCGACCGCTTCCGTCTTGGTTGATACGGTGCAATTGCGCTTGAATACCCCGCTCACAAGCCGTTCCTGGGGCGAAGACCTCGGGCAGAAAATCGTCTGGATGGTTGCGCAGGGTGCGCAGACTGCGCAGACAGCCGAACTGCACCTGAATCCGCCCCATCTGGGGCCGCTGGACGTGGTGCTCAACGTCAGTGGTGATCAGGCCACCGCATTGTTTGCTTCGCCGCACGCGTCAGTGCGCATCGCCGTGGAACAAGCCCTGCCTAAACTTCGCGAAATGCTGGCCGATAACGGGATTACCTTGGGCAACGCCACAGTGAGCGACCAGCTTCCGGAAAGCCGCCAAGGCAGCCCGGAAAACAGACAGCAACACAGGGGGGCTTGGCCGGTTAGCGCGGATGGAGCCCCTTTAACTGGCGCATCCCAAAACGGCTTGACCGTCTTACCGGGCCGTCGACACCAAGGAATGGTGGATATTTTTGCTTGATCCCCTTTCTTGGATGAATTCACGGATTTGCCCGGGATTTCGTCACCCTGTTCCGGCTATTGTGCCAGCCGGGCTTTTCCGATAATCAGAACCGAACGACAAGAGAACCGAGATGGCAAAAACCGAAAAACCTACCCCTGCCGCCAACCAGAATAAGGATGCTGGGCAGGACGCTGGCGCGAGCGAGGGTGCCAAACCGAAAAGCAAAAAGCTGCTGCTGATCGCCGTCGGCGTATTGGCGTTAGCAGTAGCTGGCGGAGCGGGATGGTATTTCACCAAGGGCAGCGGCGGCCACGCCGACGCCCCCAAAAAAGCCGTTGCGCCCAAGCTGGAGCAGCCGAAGTTTATCCCGCTGGAAGCCTTTACCGTCAATTTGCAGCGTGAAGAAGGCGACCAGTTTTTGCAGGTCGGCATCACGCTGAAAATTGACGATCCCGCCCTGGAAGAGAAAATCAAGCTGGCCATGCCGGAAATTCGCAGCCGCCTGCTGTTGCTGCTTTCCGGCAAACGCGCTTCGGAACTGGCGCCGATCAGCGGCAAGAAAAAGCTCGCCCAGGAAGTCATTCAGGAAGTAAACGGCGCGCTCGGGATACACAAGCCGCCCGCAGCACAACCGGCCAAAACCCCCGCCAAGGCTGACGATGGAAATGCCGGGCATGCGGATGCCGCATCCGCTCCTGCGGAAGATGCGCCGGCTGAAGAAGCGCCGGCTGAAACTCCGGAAGCTGAAGAAGCGGCCGGCATCATGGACGTGCTCTTCACTTCATTCATCATCCAGTAACGCCGCCATGAGCAAAGATTTTCTCTCTCAAGATGAAGTGGATTCGCTGCTCAGGGGAGTAACGGGCGAAAGCGAGGAACCGGTACAGGCCGACGCTGAAACGGTCGGGGTTCAACCCTACAATCTTGCCACGCAGGAGCGCATCGTGCGCGGGCGCATGCCCACGATGGAGCTGATTAACGAACGCTTCGTGCGCCTGTTCCGGATCGCCTTGTTCAACTTGATGCGCCGCACCGCAGACATCTCGGCAAGCGCGGTGCGCATCCAGAAGTTCGGCGATTTCATCCGCAACCTTCCGGTGCCCGCCAACATCAACCTGGTTCAGCCCAAACCCCTGCGCGGCAACGCGTTGATCGTTTTTGACCCCAACCTGATCTTTCTGGTAGTAGACAATATGTTTGGCGGGGACGGGCGTTTCCACACCCGCGTCGAGGGGCGCGAGTTCACTCAAACCGAGCACCGCATCATCCGGAAACTGCTCACCGCAGTATTCGAGTCTTACGGAAAGGCCTGGCGGACCGTATATCCGCTCGAATTCGAGTTTGTGCGTTCGGAAATGAACCCGCAGTTCGCCAATATTGCCACACCCAACGAGGTCGTGCTGATCACCACTTTCGAGATCGAGTTGGGCGGCGCGGGAGGATCAATACACATCCTGATGCCTTACGCCCAGGTGGAACCGATCCGCGAACTGCTGTACAGCACCATGCAGGGAGACCATGTGGTAGCCGACAAACGCTGGCTGCACCTGCTATCCAAACAGGTGCAGGCCGCAGATGTCGAGTTGAGCGCGGTGCTCGGCGAAGCGCGCGTCACGCTGGAGCAGGTGCTGAAAATGCGCAGCGGCGACACCATCATGCTGGATGTCCGGGAGAACATCCAGGCCGGGATTGGCGGCGTGCCGATCATGGAATGCAAATACGGGGTTTCGAACGGCCAGTATGCCTTGAGAGTTGAAAGAATGTTGAGCACCACTCCAAACGATGGAGACAATCATGTCTGACGAAACCACGGAAATCAGCGCAGACGACTGGGGTGCCGCAATGGCCGAGCAGTCTGCCGCCGCACCGCAGGCGCAACCCCACGTGTTCGAGCAGCTTGGTGGTAGCGGGCAAGGGGTGGCGCACAACGACCTCGACATGATCATGGACATACCGGTGCAGCTCACGGTCGAACTCGGTCGCACCAAAATGCCGATCCGCGGCCTGTTGCAGCTCGCCCAGGGTTCGGTGGTCGAGCTGTCCGGCCTGGCCGGCGAACCGCTGGACGTGCTGATTAACGGTTTCCTGATCGCGCAGGGCGAAGTGGTGGTGGTCAACGACAAGCTCGGCATCCGCCTCACTGATGTCATCACCCCGTCGGAGCGCTTGCGCCGCCTCAGCAACCGCTGAAATGAAGCACATTCCAAATTTGCGCTGCGCCCGTTGCTGCCTGGCTACCCTGTTGTGCGCGCCATTTCTGGCTGTGGCGCAGCAAGCCGCGCGCCCGGCTTACACACCGCCCCCTGCGGCGGTGTCTTCCGGCAGCATTGTCCAGGTCATTATCAGCTTGCTGCTGGTGCTGGCCGCAGTCGTGCTGGTCGCGTGGGCGCTCAAGCGCATCAACCTGCCCCGGCACGGCGCCGGCAACCCGCTGAAAGTTGTTTCGGGCGTGGCGGTAGGCCAGCGCGAGCGCATCGTGCTGGTAGAAATCAACGACACCTGGCTGGTGGTGGGAGTGGCGCCAGGGCAGGTGCGCGCGCTGCACAGCATGCCCAAGGCCGAACTGCCCGAACCCGAAGCGGGCGACCGCTCCGTCGCGGACGGCAAGTTTCAAGGATGGCTGAAGCAAGTCATGGAGAAACGCAATGCGGCTTAAGGGCGCTTCTAAAAATTCGTCACACCGGCGAAAGCCGGTGTCCAGGCTATTGAGAATACTGGATTCCGGCCTTCGCCGGAATGACAAAGTCCGAATTTTTAGAAGTGCCCTTAAGGAATCGCTGAACAAGCTCTCCGTGAGCCGCGCTGTTGCCGCCAAACAGCTTCTTTGCCTGGCGGCAGGCGCGCTTCTGCTCGGGGTTTTTTCTGTGGCGCATGCTGCGGATACCGGCCTGCTGGCTTTTACCAGCACCCCGGTACCAGGCGGCGGACAAACTTACTCGCTCAGTCTGCAAACGCTGTTGCTGCTCACCTCGTTGAGTTTTCTGCCAGCCGTAGTGCTGCTGATGACCGGCTTTACCCGCATCATCATCGTGCTGTCCCTGCTGCGTTCGGCCATCGGCACCCCCTCGTCCCCGCCCAACCAGGTGCTGATAGGCCTGGCGCTGTTCCTGACCTTTTTCGTGATGTCGCCCGTGCTGGACAAGATCTACAACGAGGCTTACCTGCCCTACAGCGAAAACAAGCTCACGCTGGAGCAGGCGTTCGATAAGGGCAGCGTGCCGCTCAAGACATTCATGCTGCGCCAAACGCGCGAAACCGACCTGGCTCTGTTTGTGCGCATTTCGGAAAGCGGGCCGCTGGAAAGTGCGGACAAAGTGCCGCTCAAGATACTGGTTCCCGCCTATGTCACCAGCGAACTGAAAACCGCTTTCCAGATCGGCTTCGTGGTTTTTATCCCTTTTCTCATCATCGACATGGTGGTGGCGAGCGTGCTGATGTCCATGGGTATGATGATGGTGTCGCCCGCAATTATCTCTCTGCCATTCAAGATCATGCTGTTCGTGCTGGCAGATGGCTGGAACCTGCTCATCGGTTCCCTGGTGCAAAGTTTTTACACTTGAAAGCAGATGGGTGACGTTAGCCGTCAGTTAAAGACGGGCGCGCAGCGGCGGCGACACCGGCTAACCAACCAACGACCACCAACTACCAACTGACGACGGATGGCTTTTATACCATGACCCCGGAAAGCGTAATCACGCTCGGCCGCCAGGCGCTGGAGCTGACCCTGCTGGTATCCGCACCGCCGCTGCTGGCGGCGCTGGTTATCGGGTTGATCATCAGCATCTTTCAGGCTGCCACGCAGATCAATGAAATGACCCTGACATTCATCCCCAAGCTGGTTGGCATGTTCGTTGTCCTGATCATCGCCGGCCCGTGGATGACCGGCTTGATGGTGGACTACATCCAGCGCCTGTTTGCCAGCATTCCGTGGCTGGTCGGATAACGGTTGCCCGTTCTGGCATGAATGCAGAGCAACAGGTCGGCACCCGCCCATGATCAGCGTCACCAGCTCGCAATTATCCGCCTGGTTCGCCCTGTTCATTTTTCCGTTTACGCGCATCCTGGCGCTGGTTGCCAGCGCGCCCATCCTCGGCAACCGCCAGATTCCGGCACGCCTTAAAATCGGCCTGTCGCTGCTGCTGACTTTTATCGTCGCGCCAACCCTGGCTGTTCAGCCCGATATTGAGCCGGCTTCGGCGATGGGGTTGTTCGTGCTGGTACAGCAGATGCTGGTCGGCCTCGCCATGGGCTTTACCATGCGCCTTATTTTTACTGCGGTAGAGATGAGCGGAGATATTGCCGGGATGCAGATGGGGCTGGGTTTTGCCAGTTTTTACGACCCGCAGCACGCGGGCTACACCCCCTTGGTCGCGCAGTTTCTCGGCATCGTCGCCGCGCTCGCCTTTCTCGCCATGAACGGGCATCTCGCTATGCTGTCCGCGTTGAGCGAGAGCTTCAGCGTCTTTCCCATCAGCGCCGCAGTACCGTCGGCTACGGCGCTGCACACTCTGGCTACCTGGGGCGGGAGCATATTCGTCTACGCGCTGCAATTATCCCTGCCGCTGGTCGGGGCGCTGCTGATCACCAACATGGCACTCGGCATTCTGGCGCGCAGCGCGCCGCAGCGCTGGAAATCATCACCCATGCCAGCATGGATACGGCAGCGAGCATCGTGCGGCAACTTGGGCCCCGGTGAGTCGGCCGCACCCGATACCGACTTGAGCCCGTCGCCGCAGAGACAACCGCCAACCATCTGTGGCTATGCGGCTATCTGAATAGCAGACCCGAATGCAAGGTTACGAGAGGCTGTTTTGGGCTGGCAAGCATGCGTTGCCATGCCAGAGGCCCCGTGTTTGGAAAAACCCCCGGTGATGTGGTGCCGCGACCGGCAGCTTCTCTGCCATTGCAGTCGCTCATTATCGCCGCTTAGAACTTCCGTTTAGACAGTTGGTTCTAGCTGAATTACTCCGCCTTGGTTATTTGCTTAGCTTCTTGCAGACGACCTTTCAATGACCTTAGTAGGCGTTTTTTTTCCATTCCAGATGCGGCTTTTAGGGAACGGCGAGTTTCCCATATTTTTTTGTGTCTTTGATTGGGCAGACGAACTTCACTTCCAACAATAACAGCTCCTGTAACCGTCTTAGGCGAATGAGCTGCAAAGGTCTTTGTTTTTGATTTCTTGGCTTTTAACCCGTGTCGATGGATAACGCTACGAACCCTATACATCAAGGTTTTTGTCACTGTTGAACCAGACATTGTGACGTCATCGACATATAAGGTCATTTTATTATGTGACATGCGTGCGACATCTTCGATTTCATCAAACATTTCACGCGATGCAAAGAATGCGACATGTCCACTTAGCGGACTACCTGTAGGCAAATGTTTTTGCTGATAGCAACATAGATCCGCAAGAATATCGGAGATATCTTTTGCACATTTAAAGTCTTCATGGAACATTCGCCATACCATTTGGCGTGAAGTGCTTGGGTAAAATTTGTGAATATCCGTCTTCCCAAGTGGCTGATTGCCAATATGTTGCTTGGCGTTGTCGATATATGAACGTCCCTTCTGAGAATAAACATAGCCGGGTACTACAATTCGTGACATCAAATTGGCAATGCGCTTATGCAGTTGGCCAAGTCGGTAGATTGGTTGTTGGATTTCACGTCCTTTCTGATTAATCCAGACGCGATAATTTTCAGGAGTGAGCAGTTGACTTAAGTGATCAAGGCTAATCCCTAGACGAGACTGTAACTGACCTTTTCCGACGATTTTGTAAAGTAGCGATGCTTGAATCGAATGTCGGGCTTTAGGGAGAGGTGACTGCTTCACGTTCATCAATCCATTCCAATAGACGAACAATTTTATCGGCGGCGGCTACACGTAATTTCCCGCTCGTCCGATGGGGTTCATCCATTATCTCAGAGAACAGAAGAATGGACGAAACAGGGATTTTGAATACTTCTGAATATTTTTCCAGAATTTCAATGGTTGGAGTTTTACTACCAGTTTCAATTTCACTTAGATAGGTATTTGCAATACCGAGGCGCCCAGCCAGCTCTACTTGCTTGAGTTGGTGGTAGGTTCGCAGCAATCTTAATGCCCGATTTAATACTTTCTTTTCCATGAAAATGGTAGACACCTAGGATTCTTAGAAATAAGAGGGTGCTGGGTCACTTGGTCGTGTCAATGATCCGGACAATCAAGCTAAAAATATTCAAGATGAACACTGCAATCTTGAACGTGCTTGAGCGTCTCAGCCAAGACTTGACCTTGCGTACCAGCCCCAACCGTTTTGAGGCTCGTAGGTCACTCATGGTGATCTCCCTGGTTATACCGCACATGGCGGCCGTCGTTCATAACCAGGCAGAGAAACGGTGGTCTTTACCCTCTTACCCAACTAATGCATGTCTGGTGTCGTTCCAGACATGCTCACGCCTCGCTACATACACATCGTCGTGCTGTACTGCCACTACGACGCGTGCGGGACATAAGGAAGTGCCCTTCGGCACCACAGGTTACTTCGTAACCCACTAAAACACGACGATCATGCTCTGTTAGCCTCGGGTGCCATTATATCCATGGCTTCGGAAATTGCAACAAATAATTTCGCTATTGGCGAAGATAGTTGTTATGCAGGATGGGAAGGAATGCTGCCCAAAACGGACATTCAGTGCCTTGGTAATGTTTGGCCGCTATGGCCGATGAACAGACCCTGCCGACTGTCTTTTGTGGGTCGGTTGCTGCCTTTCATGAACGTCCGCTGTCTGGCAGCGAAGCAGCAAAGCTGTGTGACAAATGCGCTGAAGTAGCAGCCCTCAAGCCAGCTTGATTTTCCCCAACTACACTTCTTCCCCGGTTAACACCCGCCCGGAAATTTCCGAAATCCCCGGCAGATACACTTCCGTGACCAGCAGCGGCGCGCCGTGCAAGGTGAACAGCGAACGCCGCGCCCACAGGCGCATGGGGGCGGTCTCCAGGACGGTGGCCGCACGGCGATACAGCGCGTGCTGCGGCTTGAGCAGCTTGAAGCGCAGCGGCGCGCGTTCCACCAGCGGATGTGCGAACAGCAGCGCCCCGAGCGGCCGGTTGCCGAGGCTTTGCAGGGCGTGCCATGCGCCGCGCAAATGGTGCGCCCCGACCACGCTGTGCGCGAATACCACCGGCACGCCGTCGGCATACAGCAGCACTTCGCGGGTGTAGATTTTTTGCCGGGACGGCAGGCCGAGCAGCGCGGTCTCGTCGCGGGCGGCCAGCGCCAGATGGCTGCACACGTTGCGCACGCCGAATGTCGAACAGCGCTGCTGGATGCGCCGTGTCAGCGAACCCCGGTCGCGCAGCCAGGGCGCGTAGCCGCTGGCACTGGCGGGCAGAAGTTGTTTCCAGTAATCGTCATGCATGGAGGTAATCATGCCTGTTTGCCATCCAGCGCTGCAAGTGCGAGCGCGCCGCTTCGGGAAAATCGCGCAGCATTTCATCGGCGGTGGCGCGCGCGCTGTCGAGCAGGGCCGCATCCTCGCTCAAGTCGGCAAAGCGCAGCATCGGCACGCCGCTCTGGCGCGCGCCGAGCAGCTCGCCGGGGCCGCGCAGCAACAGGTCGTGGCGTGCGATCTCGAAGCCGTCGCTGTTTTCGTAAATGATTTTCAGGCGTGCGCGCGCCAGCTCGGATAGCGGTTGCTGGTACAGCAGGACGCACAGGCTGCGCGCCACGCCGCGCCCGATGCGCCCGCGCAACTGGTGCAGTTGGGCCAGCCCCATGCGCTCGGCATGTTCGATTACCATCAGGCTGGCGTTGGGCACGTCCACGCCGACCTCGATCACCGTGGTGGCGACCAGCAACTGCACCTCGCCGGCCTTGAATGCCGCCATCACGCGGGTTTTTTCGGCGTGGTCCAGCCTGCCGTGCGCCAGCCCCACATTGATTTCCGGAAATGCGGCGCACAGCGCCTGGTGGGTCTCGATGGCATTCTGCAACTCCCGCTCCAGCGCGTCCGATTCTTCGATCAGCGGGCACACCCAGTAGGCCTGCCGCCCCTCCAGGCAGGCGGCGCGGACACGCTCGAACACTTCCTCGCGGCGGGTGTCGGCAACCAGCTTGGTGATGACCGGGGTGCGCCCCGGCGGCAGCTCGTCTATGACCGAAACATCCAGGTCGGCGTAATAGCTCATCGCCAGCGTGCGCGGGATAGGGGTGGCGCTCATCATCAACTGGTGGGGAACAGCCTCATAATCTGCTGCGCCATCAATCTGCTTTGTCGCGTGCTTGCTTGCTTCTCGCCTATCCTCTGGATATGTCTCGTCGCTCACTGCGCGGCTTCGCGCATCTTGATGTGCTCGCAACGATTCTGAGGCCATTCCCTTCCCGCCTGTTCCTTTTTTGTGCAGCGCCAGGCGTTGCTGCACGCCGAACTTGTGCTGCTCGTCCACGATCACCAGGCCCAGTTTGCGGAACTCGACCTGCTCCTGGAACAGCGCATGGGTGCCGATGGCAAGTTGCGTTTCGCCCCGCGCGATGCGCTCGCAGGCTTCCCGCTTGTCCTTTTTTTTCAGGCTGCCGGTCAGCCATACCGGAGTGATGCCGAGCGGCGCCAGCCAGTCGCGCAGCTTGAGATAGTGCTGCTCGGCGAGTATCTCGGTGGGCGACATCAGCGCCGCCTGAAAGCCGTTCTCCATGGCCTGCAAGGCGGCCAGCGCGGCAACCACGGTTTTGCCGCTGCCGACATCGCCTTGCAACAGCCGCTGCATCGGATGCGGCCGGTCGAGATCGCGGCTGATTTCGGCATGCGCCTTCTGCTGCGCGCCGGTCAACGCAAACGGCAAATTTTTAATCAGTTGCGCGGTGAGGCGATGCTGCGGCGCGAGCCGGGGTGCGGCGCGCTTGCCGCGCTGGCGGTGCTGCGCGCGCATGGAAAGTTGTTCCGCCAGCAGCTCGTCGAACTTGATGCGCCGCCAGGCCGCGTGAGTGCGGCCTTCCAGCGAGTGCGCGGAAATGTCGGGCGGCGGGTTGTGCAGCAGCTTCACGCTCTCGGCAAAACCGGCCAACTTCATTTTTTGCAGCAGCGGCTCCGGCAGGGTATCCGCCAGTGGCAGGCTCTCCAGCGCCCCGGCGATCAGCTTGCGCAGTGTGGCCTGCGACAGGCCGGCGGTGGTCGGGTAAACCGGTGTGAGGCTCTGCGGCAGCGGCGTGTCATCGTCGGCCGCGCGGCATTTCGGATGCACCATTTCCAGCCCGTAGTAGCCAGCCCGCACCTCGCCGATGGCGCGGATCTGTCTGCCCACCGCCAATTGTTTCTGCTGGCTGGGATAAAAATTCAGGAAGCGCAGATACAGCTCGCCGCCGCCATCCTGCAGGCGGCAAACCAGGGTGCGGCGCGGGCGGAACGCCACCTCGCTGTGCGCGATGACGCCTTGCACCTGCGCGCTCATGCCGGGCTGCACTGCGGCAATCGGCATAAGGCGGGTCTCGTCCTCGTAGCGTAGCGGCAGATGCAGCAGCAAATCGGCGCGGTGAAGGATGCCGAGCCTGGCGAGTCTGGCCAGGGTGGCGGGCGGGATTTTGGCGGGGGCGGTCAATTTGATGTAGGTTCAAACGCGCAAACGTGAGGGGGCGATTCGCTGCTCGAAATCGCGGCCTTCACCAGCGTGACATCAGTGCATCCCGGCGAGCGCAGCAAAGCGGAACAGCTTCGCAGCATTCGCAAGCCTTATGTGCTGCGAGCCGCATATTGCAGCAAATCTCTAGCAGAAATGCTGGATGCCGGGGCAAGCTGATAATGTTTTTCATCAACTATCTTGGTCTCGCCATCCTGCACGGCGAGTTCAAACATGGCGATATGGTCTTCTCTTACAAATTGTGCTGATATCGCGCGGCAAATCAGGTTAGGAAACTTTTCGGCGCAGCATAAAACGTCTTGTTGGGTTTGTGTTGTGCCGTGCTTGTCGCTGCCACCTTTTGCCTGCACCGGGACTACAAACTGCCGCCCATAGCGATCTATGCCAACATAGACCTCGTCGATTTCGATTTGCCCAACATTTCTTACTGTGGTCCGCAAATGGTTTTGCAGCGAGAAAGCGGTAATCCCCAAAAATATATCAACCAACCTGTTATACCGAACCTTGGCCAATAACGCTTGCTCGTCGCTCAACGCATATGCGGAAATAATTTCTGGGGTTGCATCCGGAACTTTTATCGCGAGCAAATCGTTTCTGGGAACGATGCGGTTCAGCCTAACTTGCCTGAATCTGTAACGGGCACGACCGGCACCTTCGATCACCCATTCGAATCCTTTGGACGCTGTTTTGCTGATACCCTCTGGCAGCTCGCTGCGATAACGGAACGAGTACACGACATCGCCGAAATTTTTCGGCAACTTGATCTCGAGCGATTCCGCAATGGCAGCAAACACATCACGAGTAAATTCGAACTCTGTCGCGCCTTTTGAATAATGGTCCGCGAATACACGCGCGATAATAGCTTGGTAGCGATTGGGCTTCCGCCCGGCTTTATCGTCAGGCATGTGCAACTCTCCAGAGGTCTTGCTGGTTGGTGTTTTGTTTCCGGGTGCGCTGTGCAATCGTATTGTGCGGTACTTGGAAGTATTGCGATGCCGCGCCCATATCAAAGGTTAGCAACACAGCCTCTCCGGTTTGAAGCTGGGCCTCCGGCTTCTGCGGTTTGACCCCCAGCGCTTTGATGATCCCGCTCGCGACCGCGCGCCCCAACAGCGGTGGGACGCTGTTGCCGATCTGCCGGAAGCCGTGCCATTTCGTCGAGTGGAACCGGAACCAATCGGGATACGAATGCAGGCGCGCCGCTTCTCGCACCGTAATCACGCGCGGCAAAAATGGGTGGATCGGGCGCGGCGACGTGAAAGCGCCGCGCGCACTATCCGTCCCGGCGCGCAAGGTATTGCACAGCCCGCCCGGTGGCAATTTGCGGAAACGGCTGACAGGCTCGGTCTTGCCGTGTTCGGTTGACATAAAGCGCTGGCGGGAAATCTCGGTGTGCCCGGTTCGCAAACTTGAAGTTAGAATATTTGCGTCAAACTCGCGACCGTAACTAAAATCTGTCGGATCAGATTCGAGCCCTCTCAATTTCCGGGCGTAGCTCGCTTCAGTTTCCCATTTGGCGCGAACTTCATCTGCCGTATTCAGCTCTTCGAACTGATCCGCATCCGGCAAATCGCCAATGGCCTCCCAAACCGTTATCCGGCGGTCAAGCGGTTTCGGATAATTCGGCTCGCTCAACCCGCTGCGTGCGCCAATCACAAACAAGCGCTGGCGATCTTGTGGTATGCAAAAGTCCGCAGCGTTAAGCACTTGGTGCGGGCTTGCCACATCGTAGCCTGTGTTTCCCAATGCGGCGACCAGTTCGCGCAAAAACTCAACATGCCTGCCTAGCGTCAGCCCCTTCACATTCTCGAACACAAAGTATTTTGGCCGCAACTCCGACACAAGGCGAACAAAGTGGAAAACAAGCTGATTGCGCGGATCATCGAAAGCGCGTTTGCCCATCAAAGAAAATCCCTGGCAAGGTGCCCCGCCGAACACCACGTCGATATCGGCGTTACTCAGGCCCGCCTTACGGCGAATCTCATCTCCGGTGACATTGGCCACACTCACGCAGACAACGGCTGAATTTGGGAAGTTGAATTTGTGCGTCGCGCAATGGATCGGATCGATTTCTACGGCGGCGGCAACATCAAATCCCGCTTGTTCGAACCCCAAAGACAATCCGCCAGCCCCCGCAAAAAGGTCAATACCAATCGGGCGTTGTCGTGTGGCGTCGGATGCTGTCATGTTGCCGGTTTGCCGAAAATAGTGCGTCCAAAGGTGTCGCGCTTAACGGGTTTCAAGAATACCAGATTTGTGCTGGTAAATTGGCCTCGACTCAACTGTCGCTCCACAAATGCGCGCCGTCTTCGGATTGCCGATGCTGCCATGCAGCAAACTATGGGGTTCAAAATAAGCTGCCAGCTATTCCTGTAGGCACAGCACGCCATCCATTTCCACCAGCGCCCCGCGCGGCAGCGCCGGGACGCCTACCGCCGCGCGCGCCGGATAGGGCTGGTGAAAATAAGTCGCCATGATTTCGTTCACCTTGGCGAAATGGGTGAGGTCGGTGAGATAAACATTGAGTTTGACCACATCGCTCATGCTGCTCCCGGCAGCGGCGGCGACCGCGCGCAGATTCTGAAATACGCGGTGGATTTGCGCTTCTATACCCTCCACCATCTGCATGGTGCCGGGGTCGAGCCCGATCTGGCCGGAAAGATACACCGTATCGCCCACGCGGATGGCTTGCGAATAGGTACCGATGGCGGCGGGCGCATCGGGGGTTTGAATCATGATTTTGCCGGACATGTCCGTTCTCCTGTGTGTTGCGCAAATTTGGCTGGCAAATTCTATCCCGTTTGAGCGGCGCTACGGAAATCGCAGCGGAAACCGCGCCAGCACCCGGTAGTTCGCACCCCCTTCGTCCGGTGCCGACTGCACCAGCTCAAAATCTTTTACCTGCCACCTCACCTCTCTCATTCCGGGCAGCGGCGCATCGCCCCATTTCGCATTGCGCAACAGCGTGACATGCGGCTGGTAGGGGCGCTGGTCGAAAGCGAAACGGTGCGCGGACAGGCGTTGCTCCAGATCGCGCACCAGCAGTGCCAGCGGCGGCGGCACGCTGCCGGGCGCGGCATACACGATGCGGTTGTGCCCCCAATAGCGCGCCGCAACGAATGGCAACTGGAAAGCCTTTCCGCCCACCTCCCGCGCCGCCAACCGCAAGGCCTCCAGGCGATCTGTCTCGACGTTGCCGAGGAACACCAGGGTGTTGTGCAGGGTGTTGGCGCGGATGATGCGCCCGCCGCAGAGCTTGTGCAAAGCGGGCTGCCAGGCGGCCAGCGCCGCGCGCTCCGCGTCCGACGGCCACAACGCAAAAAAGACGCGCGCGCTTTTCTCTGTGCTTCCGGTGGTCATGGGCGCATAGCTTATTCCAATTCCATTTCACCGGCGATACAGTGTTGGTTTTCGCACGCGTTCTCGCTGGCGCTGCCATCCCCGACAAGGCGAGCAAACAGCTTTCGCCAGGTGGGAACCCGCCGGCAAGTATTGACCACGGGCAGGATTGCTGGAACACTGCGCAACGTGGAGAGAGCAGGAAGAACTGATAGGCAGGTAAGTTGGCGTCAGGAAAATAATGCGAGCCCTGCCCCTTTTACCTTGAAAACAAGGCGAGCCTTTTCTTCATTCTCCTCAAGTGGCTTGCGCCATCATTAAAGCTGCCTGGAAGAGCGCAAATGGAAATCAAACTTCACCCTCATGCGACGAACCGCCTTGCCGAAAGGGGCGCAAGCCAGGAAGAAGTTTTGGCAACGCTGGAAGGCGGCGAACGATTTCCTGCAAAACATGGCCGAATCGGCTTCCGCCGGAATTTTTCCTTTGATGGCAAATGGAACGGCAAACACTACGCCATCAAGCAAGTTGAAGCTTATGCAGTGGAAGAGAATGGCTGGTTGGTCATCACCGTAATAGTCAAATTTTTCTGATGGGGGCAAACATGAAATTGAGCTACGACCCGAAATACAACATCGCTTACCTGCGGTTCCACGAAAAACATGGCACGGTCACAACCATCAAAATCAGCGATGAAATGAACATAGACGTCGCCCCGGATGGCGGCAACCTGATTATCGAAACATCGGGTAGTCACCGCGAAATCGCGCTAGCTGCCTGATAAAACAGGCGCCGGTTGAGTCCCTTTATTTGCAGGTGGAAATGCTGGAACACTGCGCGCTATGCTGAAAGATGGATGAATAGAGAGGAGTTTGGGCGGAGTATTGGTGGGGTTTGAAAACAATGTGAGCCTGGCCCCTTTTGCTCTTTAACAGGCGATACATGTTGTTGTCGCTCGATCAATGGATGGCGAGTGCTATCTGGTCACCACCTACTGGCCCGACCCGGCAATCTGGGATATGACGTTCAAGCGAAGGAGAGCATAATGAAATGCACGATCTGCAAGACCGGAGAGACCCGACCCGGCACCACCACCGTCACGCTGCAACGCGACAACAGCGTGGTTGTCATTCGCGACGTGCCTGCCGAAATCTGCGAGAACTGCGGTGAGTATTACCTGAGCGAGCCAACCGCCAGCCGCGTGTACGCTGATGCTGATGCGACGGCAAAGCGGCATGTGGAGGTTGAGATTCAAAAGTACGCGGCATAGAAATATCGTGGCCCCTGAATATCTTTATAAACAAAGCGAGCCTGGCCCCTTTTGCTATAAAAAATGCGGCACGGTCACAACCATCAAAATCAGCGATGAAATGAACATAGACGTCGCCCCGGATGGAAGACCACGGTAACCTGATTATCGAAACATCGGGTAGTCACCGCGAAATCGCGCTGGCCGCCTGATAAAACAGGCGCTGGTTGAGCCCCTTATGTTTACTGGCGGAAATGCTGGAATACTGCGCGCTATGGTGAGAGCCGGATGAATAGAGAGGAGTTGGGGCGGAGTATGGGTGGTGTTTTGAAAACAATGCGAGCCTGGCCCCTTTTATCCTCTTTTATCCTCTTTTATCCTCTTTTATCCTTTTTATCCATTTTATCGCTTTTATCGCTGCCTTTTGCTCTGCTTTTGCCCGCTGGTTATGGCGAACGTTAGGCAACCATGAAAATCGCCGATCACATAAAGCACTCACTAGATGCTTGTGACAGTAGAGAACTTGATAAGGCAATGCTATTTGCTTGCTTGGCTGTCGATGGCACCGCCAAGAAGATGTACCCACAAATTGGAAAAGTTGGAGAGAGATTCAGGAGGTTTATTGTTGAGCACCTCGACATCATCGAGCTAATGTTCGGTGGCTTAAACCTTCAAGAGACAGTTTTTCCCTTCAAAGGCAACAAAGGCAATGTTGGAAGGGAAAAAGGGGAAAAAGGGGCCAGGCTCGAATTAAGCCGCGCTATGAGGGTCAGTGGTGCCATTGGGGGGAGACTCGATTGATCTTGCCGTGAGCGCCTTGGCCCAATCTATCATTCCAGCAGACCGCCTTCGGTGTCCGCCGAATTCAGCCGTGGGGAACGACGGGTGTTTCGGAGTAAAATTGGGGCGTTCGCATAATTGAACTGGAGGAAATGATGAATTTCACCATAGAGCAAGAACAAGAGTCTGACGGTCGCTGGTTGGCGGAGGTCATGGAGTTGCCCGGCGTCCTTGCTTACGGCGCAACCCCACTGGAAGCCGTATCAAAAGTTGAAGTCCTCGCACTCCGCGTAATTGCGGAACGGCTTGAGCACAGTGAAAGCCGTCCTTTTCCTATAAGTATTTCCCTGCCGATAGCAGCGTGAGCCAATGGCCGTCGGTTAAAGCCAAGCGCCTTCATGCTGCGCTGCTTCGGCTTGGCTGGCAGATCAAGCGACAGTCAGGTTCGCACAAAACACTTATCCGTAATGGCTGGCCTGATTTTGTTTTCGCCTATCCATGACGGCGACGAAATCGGCCCAAAAATGCTGGCGCGTGTAGCCAAGCATACTGGCCTATCACCAAGTGACCTATAGCGCTATGAGGGTCAGCATCGCAATTCTTTTCATTCATGCACCACCAGCGCTTCACGGGTAATCTCAATAAACCTGCCGGATGCAAATGCTGTCTCTATTCCGCTCAAGTTTGCGCGCAGGATTCCTTCCAGTTCCGCATTGGAAATGTTTCCGGTTGAAACCAGCAGTAACTTCGGCTCACCTTTCAGCAGGTAGGACTGCACAAAATCCGCATCTTTACTGATGACGATGCGACCATCACGCATGGCGCGTGCAATGAGTTCATCATCCGTGGTCTCGTTTCTCTTGGAAAGATCGAGGGTGTGCAGCGCATCATGCCCTGCCTCATTTAACCAGTTGGCGAAGCGCCGACAATTGCGCATCCACCAGAAACTTCATGCGGCCAGTCGATCCAGGCGTTTAACGTGGGTGAGCCGTGCGGCGTAGGAAAGCGCGGCCAAAATATCTTCGCGCTCCAGGTCTTCGTAGTCGTGGAGTATCTCTTCGGTGGTCATGCCACTGGCCAGCCATTCCAGCACGGTTTCTACGGGGTAGCGCAGGCCGCGTATGCACGGTTTGCCGTGGCAAATTGCCGGGTCAATGGTGATGCGGTCGCTCATGATGGTCTCCGTTATTTGACGCATTTTAGTCCGTGCCGTATATGTTTGCCGATCCGAAACAATAGGGGCCGGCACATTTTGGAACATGGCCGCCCTACTTCTGCGCCTTAACGATACGCATCGCTGCCGCGACCATGTTGCCCATGTCCGCCAGGAAATCGTGGTCTGTCCCCCATTGTCTCCCTATTGCCTCCTATTGTTTCTGTCCATTATTGTCTGCGAACGCCCGTTCCGTGACGGGCGCCCGGCGATTGAACAATTCGCGAGCTTTATGCTGGAGGATATAACAACAGGCTGGCATGTAGTCAAAATATCCAGCAGCACCCTGTTGCACCCTTGGGCGAGGCCGCCGTCACCACAGCCCATTCCCATGCTGTCTTCGAGGTCGAGCGCGACCGCACGATGCGGTAAAATGCGCCGATACGACGCTACCCGACCCCGAACATGACCGCCCGCCTGCGCGAAATCCCGTACAACTACACCTCGTTTTCCGACCGCGAGATCGTGATCCGCCTTCTCGGCGGCGAAGCGTGGGACATCGTCAACAGCCTGCGCGAGGAGCGCAAAACCGGGCGCTCCGCGCGCATGCTGTACGAGGTGCTGGGAGACATCTGGGTGGTGCTGCGCAACCCCTATTTGCAGGACGACCTGCTGGACAACCCGAAGCGGCGCGAGGCGCTGGTCGGCGCGCTGCGCCACCGCCTGCTCGCCATCGAGCAGCGCCGCCAAAACAACCAGGGGGTGAAGCGCCTGCTGGAGCTGGCGCACCACGCGATCAACGAATTTTCCGCCGAGTTCGAGCATACCGCGCAGTTGCGCCGCCGCGCGCTGCGGGTGCTGGGGCGCTGCACGCGCCGCGACAATATCCAGTTCGACGGCATGGCGCGCGTCTCGCACGTGACGGACGCCACCGACTGGCGCGTGGAATACCCGTTCGTGGTGCTGCATCCGGATTCCGAGGAAGAAGTCGCGCCGCTGGTGCGCGCCTGCATCGAGCTGGAGCTGACCATCATCCCGCGCGGCGGCGGTACCGGCTACACCGGCGGCGCGGTGCCGCTGGACAAGCGCTCCGCCGTCATCAACACGGAAAAACTGGACGCGCTTTCTGCCGTGGAGCCGCTGCAGTTGCCCGGCCTGGAAAAACCGGTTGCCACCATCCGCTGCGGTGCAGGCGTGGTTACGCGCCGCGTGATGGAAGCGGCGGATGCCGGCGGCCTGGTGTTCGCGGTGGATCCGACTTCGGCGGATGCCTCGTGCATCGGCGGCAATGTCGCCATGAACGCGGGCGGCAAGAAGGCCGTGCTGTGGGGCACCGCGCTGGACAATCTGGCCTCGTGGCGCATGGTCGCGCCGGATGGTTTGTGGATGACGGTGGAGCGCATCGGGCACAACCTCGGCAAGATCCACGATGCGGATATTGCGCGCTTCCGCATCAGCCGCTTCGAGGCGGACGGTAAGACCCCGCACGGCGAACCGGAAATGCTGGAGATTCCCGGCAGCAAATTCCGCAAGGCGGGGCTGGGCAAGGACGTGACGGACAAGTTTTTGTCGGGCCTGCCCGGCATCCAGAAAGAGGGCTGCGACGGCATCATCACCTCGGCGCGTTTCATTTTGCACCGCGCGCACGCGCACACGCGCACGGTGTGCCTGGAATTTTTCGGCCAGGTTCACGAGGCGGTGCCGGCGATAGTCGAAATAACCGGTTATTTCGGCGGGCGCAAGCCGGATGCGGCCAGCGACAGGCCGGAACCACAAGCTCCGCGCCCCTTGCTGGCAGGCCTGGAACACCTGGACGAGCGCTACCTCAAGGCGGTGGGCTACGCCACCAAATCCAAGCGTGGCGCGCGGCCCAAGATGGTGCTGCTCGCCGACGTGGTGGGCGACGACGAAAACGCCGTGGCGCAAGCCGCCTCGGAAGTGGTGCGGCTGGCCAACCTGCGCAGCGGCGAGGGGTTTGTCGCGGTCTCCGCCGAAGCGCGCAAGAAATTCTGGCTGGACCGCGCGCGCACCGCCGCCATCGCCAAACATACCAACGCTTTCAAGGTCAACGAGGACGTGGTCATCCCGCTGCCGCGCATGGGCGATTACTGCGACGGCGTGGAGCGCATCAACATCGAATTTTCCCTGGCCAACAAGCTCAAGCTGGCGGAAGCGTTGCAGGAATTTTTTGCCGGAGACCTGCCGCTGCATAGCCAGGACACGCAATTGAGCGCCGCCGAACTGCTCGACACCCGCCCGCAGCAGGCGCGCGAACTGCTCGCCGGGGTGCGCGCGCGCTGGCAGTGGCTGCGGGACAATCTGGATGCAGCTTGTAGCTCGTTGCCAGTAGCCAGTAGCAACCCCGCTTGCCAGCTACCGGGTACCGGTTCTGTCTTCCAAGCCCTGCAGGATCACACCCTGCGCGCTTCCTGGAAAACCGAGATTCGCGAGCCGCTGCACCATATCTTCGGCGGGCGCGCCTACCAGGCCATCCTCGACCAATGCGATGCCATCCACCGTGGGGTATTGAAGAGCCGCGTGTTCGTGGCGCTGCACATGCACGCCGGCGACGGCAATGTACACAGCAATATCCCGGTCAACTCGGACGACTACGCCATGCTGCAACAGGCGTACGCTGCGGTGGATCGCATCATGCGGTTGGCCAAATCGCTGGGCGGGGTCATTTCCGGCGAACACGGTATCGGCATCACCAAACTCGATTTTCTGGAGCCGGATGAAATCGCCGCCTTCGCCGCCTACAAAAACAAGGTTGACCCGCAGGGTCGCTTCAACCGGGGCAAGCTGCTGGCGGGCGGCAATCTGGAACGCGCCTACACACCCAGCTTCAGCCTGATGGAGCTGGAAAGCCTGATCCTGGAGAAAAGCGAGCTGGGAAAAATCTCCGACCTGATCAAGGACTGTCTGCGTTGCGGCAAGTGCAAGCCGGTGTGCTCCACCCACGTGCCGCGCGCCAACCTGCTGTATTCGCCGCGCAACAAAATACTCGGCACCTCGCTGCTGATCGAGGCATTCCTGTACGAGGAACAGACGCGGCGCGGCGTTTCTCTCGCGCATTTCGACGAGTTCGGCGACGTGGCGGACCACTGCACGGTGTGCCACAAGTGCCTCAACCCCTGCCCGGTGGATATAGATTTTGGCGACGTATCGGTAGCGATGCGCAACTTTCTGCGCAAGCAGGGAAAGCAGAAATTCAATCCGGGCAAAGCGGCTTCCATGTTCTTTCTCAACGCCACCGAGCCCGCCACCGTCAAACTGGTGCGCAAGGTGATGATAGAGTGGGGCTACCAGGCACAGCGCGCCGGCTACCGGCTCGCCAGGCATTTTGGCCTGTCCCGTGCCCAGACCGCGCACCCGCCCGCCACGGTGGGGCTCGCCCCGCTCGTTTCTCCGCTCGCCC
>VIKH01000057.1 GCA_008080515.1 Gallionellaceae bacterium
ATCGGGCGCGCCAGTGTTGTACGCTGCGCGCGCTCCTTTTCGCTGCCAGCAGTGTGCGGGTGGGGTTCTGCTGACCTCGTTCCGTAGGGATTGTTGCCGACACGTCAAATCTTCGGGACTAGACGCTGCGTGGGCCAAGTTTGCCCGGTCGCCGCTTTTCAGAGATTGTTAAGGTATCGCCCCCAGTCAAAGTACGGACCCGGATCCGTCTTGCGTTCGGGTGCGATGTCCGCATGCCCGACGATGGAGCGGATTGGGTAGGTGCGTTTCAGCCGCCGCGACAGCCGCACCAGCGATCCATATTGACGCTCGTCGAACGGCACTTCGTCGCTGCCCTCCAGCTCTATACCGATGGAAAAGTCGTTACAGCGTGGGCGCCCCTGCCAAAGCGATGCACCTGCATGCCATGCACGCTTTCCGCAAGCCACGAACTGAACGATATCCCCGTCTCGCCTGACAAGGAAATGGGCAGAAACCTTCAAACCGCGTATCTGCTCATAGTAGGGGTGATCTGCCGTATTGAGGGTATTGGTGAATAGCCGCACAATTTCTTCGCCACCAAATTGACCAGGCGGCAGGCTGATATTGTGGATTACCAGCAACTCTACCGGTGTGCCCGGCGGGCGGGCATCGCAATTGGGAGAAACGATTCGGCGCACTCCGCTCAACCATCCGTTTGCATCAATTTTCATTGATTATTTGTCGTTGTCGGTAATCTCCAACCGCTCCATGCGGTAACGCAAGGCGCGAAAAGTCACACCCAGCATCTTGGCTGCGGCAGTGCGGTTGAATCCGGTATGGTTCAAAGCCTCCAATATGGCCGCCCGCTCGACGCTGTCCAGATAGTCTCCCAGCGGGTATTTGCCAGCCAGGCCCGGTTTGCTTTCTGCCCCGCCCATGTCAGCAGGCATAAGCTGCAAATCATCCGGCGTGATGATGCCGCCGGAACACAAAGCCAGGGCGCGCTCGATAATATTCTCCAGCTCGCGCACGTTACCGGGAAAATCGTAGCGGTTGAGTACTTGCACGGATTCCGGCGAAAATTCAATTTTTGCATCACGGCGCAACCGGGACAGGAGCTGGCTGGCAATTTCGGCAATGTCGTCGCGCATTTCGCGCAATGGCGGCATGGGCAGGGAAATCACGTTCAGCCGGTAATACAGATCCTGGCGAAAACTGCCCTGCTGCACCCGATCCGCAAGTGCCAGATGGGTGGCGCTGATGATGCGCACGTCCACCGGCTCCTCTTGGGTAGCGCCCACCTTGCGCACTTTCTTTTCCTGGATCGCACGCAGCAGCTTAACCTGCATGGCCAAAGGAAGGTCGGCCACCTCGTCCAGGAATAGCGTGCCGCCGTTTGCCGCTTGGAAAAAACCGTCCCTGTCCTTATCGGCGCCAGTAAAAGCCCCTTTGCGGTACCCGAAAAACTCGCTCTCCATGAGGGTTTCCGGAATTGCGCCGCAATTCACCGCCACCAAAGGTTGATCGCAACGCGCGCTTTTTTCCACGATCAGGCGCGCCGCCAACTCCTTGCCGCTGCCAGACTCGCCGCTGATATGCACTGGTGCTTGGCTGCGCGCGACGCGCTCGATCAGGTCGCGCGCCTTTTCCATTGCATGGGATCGCCCCAGCAGCGTATGCGCACTTTGCCCAGCAACAGCGGATGGTTGCGGCAACTTGAGAGCGGCCTTGACCAGGGTGCGCAACTGATCCAGCGCGACCGGCTTGGACAGGTAGTCAAAAGCACCGACCTTGAGCGCTGAAATCGCATTTTCCATGTTGCCGTGCGCCGTAATTACCGCGACCGGCACATCCATGTTGCGCTCTGCGATATGCCGCAGAATCTCCAGGCCGTTACCGTCCGGCAAACGCATATCGGTCAGACACAAGTCGTAGTGCCTGCCGCCCAGCTGCCGCACCGCTTCGCCCACGTTGCGCGCACGATCCACCTTTAACCCCATGCGCACCAGCGCGAGCTCGAGCAACTCCAGTATGTCAGGCTCATCGTCAACCACCAATACGCTCGGTGCGCGGGCAATGGAAAGTGCGCTAGCGTTCATATTTTCTCTCTCCGAACACGATACGGAAACACGCGCCACCTTCCGGCCGTTGCACGTATTCGAGCGTCGCGCCGTTAGCTTCGCACATTTCGCGCGCGACATACAAACCCAGGCCCGTGCCGCCTGCCGATGTGGTAAAAAAAGGCTCAAACAATTGCTGGACATGCTCGGGGGCAACGGCTGGCCCATCGTTTCTGACCTCCAGCACCACTCTGCCTTCCCAGGTATGCCACGCGCACAACTGCACGCTACCCGGCTGCTTGCTGCAATAGCGCAAGGCATTGCGGCACAGGTTCCACAACACCTGGTCGAGATGAACGCGATCAAACTCGACCGCGCAACCCGGGCCGACCTCGATCCGGAATATTTCCAGTTGCGCCCTTTCGGTGTGATGCAGCTCTCCTATATAAAGCGGCAGCTTTTCATCCAGTCGAAACACTTCGCCGTGCACCCGGTCGCGGTGGTTTAGCTGCATCACGTCATGCACGATCCGGTTCAGCCTGGCCGCGTTATCCACGATAATCTGGAACAACCTCGTTTGCGCCGGATCATGCTTTTCTTCGCGCAGCAGCTCGGCGGCATAGCTGATTGAAGATAGCGGGTTGCGCACCTCGTGGGCGATATTGGCGGTCAAACGCCCAAGAGCTGCAAGCTTGATTTGCTGCGCCTGGGCCTGCACGCGGCGCATGTCCTCGAGAAACAGCACCGCCCCCCAGAACCCTTCGCGCTGCACCGGCAGAAAGCGCACGCGCGTCTGATAGTTGGTTACCGGCAGGCTCAACACCTCGTTGCTGTTGCCATAGCCCTGTCGCCATGCGGCAAACTGCCCGGCAAGCAGCGGTGCGCAATCGTTCAGAGTCACGCTGCCTTCCCGGGGGAAAGCGTATCCGAGCAAGCGCTCCGCACTCTGATTGTGCTGCCTGACCTCTCCTCGCTCGTCCACCACCAGCACGCCATCCGGCATGTCCTGTATCACCAGGCGGTTGGCTTCAGCCATGTTGGCCAGGTCTATGGCGCGCAGAGCGGCCAATTGCTCGCTCGCGATCGCATATTTCGCTAATGTGTTCGCCAGCCACGCGACGGCAAAATACGCGATGCACAGCAACCCGACCTGCAAATACTGCGCAATCTCGACATGTTCCTGCGTAAGCACCGCATACGAGTGCTGCAATAATGCCGCAAGGCTGGCGAGCGCGGCAAAAAACAGGGTGATCCTGCCCCGGCTGATCAGCCCGGCGGCGGCCAGCGACACCAGCAACAGCATCCCCAGGCTGCTCTGTATGCCGCCGCTGGCATGGGACAGCACCGTTATGCAGGCGATATCCGAGCCCACCTGAACCGCGACATACACGATGCCGGTGCGGAAAAACAACGTCATGTTGCTCGAACCGAGCGGCGTGGTGTCTCCAAACCAGCTCACCAGAAACACGAGCAGCGCCCCCAGAGTCAGGCGGTAATAATTGAACAGGGTGACCGAGCGCCACAAGTCTTCCGCAGAAAGAGCGAAACGGGAGCGAAATGGGGAAAACGAAAAAATATTCGGCATCGGCAAGAGGGCACCTCTATAAATTCAGAGTTCGCCCAAATGCAAGGCGCAGAAAAAATTTCGCAGCGCCGCATATGGTGGATATGTCAGCAAGAAATTTTTTCTGCAACGCAGCAGTTGGGATGAAATGTGAATTTATAGAGGTGCCCAAGAGAGTTATTCCGGTTTCCCGTCTCGCGCGCGGCGATGCGCATCGCTGCAATAAAATTTCCCTTCTGCCGCCACGCTTTCGCGCTTGGGCAGATGCACGCCGCAATGCGCGCAGCGCACCATATCTTCCGCCTGCCCGGGCGCATTCCCCTCCGGCTCGCTTTCCTTGCGGATTTTTCTGCGGTAAGACTTGAGCAGCCAGTAAACAGCGACGGCGATTACAACAAGAAGCAGCAGGCGGCTCATCGCATTATTCCTTCTGTGGTTTGCCGGTACCCGGTGGCTGGCGGTTTGGCAACAACATGCGGCTGAATGTTATTCACCGCGCAGGCAGTCCGCCCAGTTATTCGGCGTTTCATAGATGCGCACCCGCTCCAGCCGCAGGCGGTTGCCGTAAGTGTCGCGATAAGCGCCATCCAGCAACCCGAATGCGAGCATCGCCAGGTTCTCGGCGGTGGGCGGCGCATCCAGCACCACGGTCTTGTGCTCCGGCAGGCCGTTCAGAAAATCCAGCACCGCGCGGTCGCCGCGATATACCAGGAAGGCGTGATCCCACGCATCCACCAGCCTCTCCTTGGCGATGCGTTTCACTTCCGAATAATCCATCACCATGCCTTGTTCGGAGGTGCCCTCATCGGCGATGATTTCGCCGGACAGTGTAATCTCGATGGCGTAGCGATGGCCGTGCAGATGCCTGCACTGGCTGGCATGGTTGGGAATACGATGGCCGGCGTCAAACTCCAGTCTTCTGGTGATTTGCATGGTGGAAGTCTCTGAAAATATGCGGCGGATTATACATAGCGGCAGCAGTCGTAGCGAGCAGGCTGGCGTTGGGGAAGCCAGCAGCGCAGGCGCCGGAGTACACATATCGGTATATGAGGATGCCGGGTCGCTATGCGTGTAGCCTGAACGCCGCGACCGCACGCCGCATGGCAGGCAGCGCGCCGCTCTCCACGCGGCTGCCGTAGCGCAACTCGAGGTAGCGGGCAGAGATCGTAGGGTGCAATAAGCGTAGCGCATTGCACCGGATGACAAGTACATGCGGCGCAATGTCCGCTGGTTATTGCGCCCTACGCCGCTACACCTTGAAAGCCGCGACCGCACGCCGCATGGCAGGCAGTGCGCCGCTCTCCACGCGGCTGCCGTAGCGCAACGCGAGGTAGCGGGAAGTAATGTCCGCGATGGCTTCAGCCGATTGCGGTTTCATCCGGGAGGCGCGCACGGCAAAATCCTGCGCCCCCTCATGCTCGGCGCGCGCGATTCCACCCCGTGCCAGTTTGCGGCAAAACCTCAAGTACAGACGCTGCGCCGGGTCGGTGTTGCGGGTGTAGAGGCGGCGCAGCAAAAGCAGGGCCGCCAGAGCGATTAGCAGCGCCACACCGCCCAGCATGTTGAGTGCCATTTTCTGCCAGGTGGCCGCTTCCAGCCCCATGCGGGTGAGGAAAGCAAATTGCCGTTCCGTATCGTAGCCCAGCACCCACTGGTTCCACCGGTTTGCCAGCGCATCGAGGTTGAAGCGCAGATCGCGCAGCCAAGGTGCCGGGTTACGCTCGAAAAATGGCAGCGCGGTACTGCCCGGCAAAGAGGCGGCCAGGCCGCTCTGCACGCGCGCTGGCGCGATGGCGGCGGTGGGGTCAACCCGCACCCAGCCGCGCCCGAGCAACCATACTTCGGCCCAGGCGTGGGCATCGGACTGGCGGATAATGAAATAGCCGCCCAGATCGTTCAGTTCTCCGCCCTGATAGCCGGTCACCACGCGCGCCGGAACGCCCGCCGCGCGCATTAAAAACACGAAGCTGGAAGCGTAATGCTCGCAAAAACCCTGGCGCGTCTCGAACAGAAAATCATCCACGGAATTCGTGCCGAGCAATGGCGGTTCCAGCGTGTACTGGAATTTCTCGCGGTTGAAATAGGCGAGGGCCGCGCGCACCACTGCCTCCTCGCCGGAAAGATTTGCCCGCCACTCTGCGGCAAGTTGCCGGGCGCGGGAGTTGAGGTTGCCCGGAATGGATAGCGCGCGCTGTAACTGGCGCGGATCTTCTACAACGTTGGCGCGGTAGCCGAGATGGGAGCGCGCGCCATAGCGCAGCCGCGCGTTGACGGCGGATTTGTGGTGCAACTGGAAATCGTGTGTCAGATCGGACGGAACCGAAAGCTGCGCGGGCATTTCCAGCGCAAACAGCCAGAACTTGTTGTGCGGCTCCAGCGTGACCGTGTAGTCGGTCGGGTTGCCCAGATTATCCAGTTGCGGCGGCCTGGCTCGCCCCTTTTTGCCGGGCGTCCAGGTCCGCCCGTCGAACTCCCACAGCACCGGCCCGCGCCAGTACATCTGCTCGCGCCTCGGAGGGATGCCGCCGAACGTTACGCGGAACGCCACCGCATCGGAAAGCGACAACCGGCTCAAGCTGCCGGGGCTCATTTTGTCATCCAGCCCGCTGCTGGCGTAGGCGTCCTGCGGCAGTCCCCACAGCGGCCCCGGCACGCGCGGGAACAGTACGAATAACACCAGCGTGAGCGGGATCGCCTGAAGCAATAGCGCGGCAGCCATGCGCAGGCGCCTCTCGAACGGCAGCGCGCCGTTTTGCAGGTGCAGCCAGGTGGCCACGATAACTGGCAGGACGGCGAGCATGAACAGCGCGGTAGGGATGCTTTGCGAATAAAAGAAGTGGGTGACCAGGATGAAACAGGCCAGATAAATCAGGAGGGTCGCGTCGCGCGCGGAGCGCAGCTCCAGCAGCTTGAGTGCCGCGAGCAGCACCAGCAAGGTGACGCCAGCCTCGCGCCCGAACAGGGTGCGGAAGCTGATAAGAATGCCGGCAGCGCCGCCCAGCGTGATGGCGAGCAGCAGCCAGCGCGGTGGCAACGCAATGCCGCTGTAAGCGAGATAGGCGCGCCAGCCCAGCAGCACGGCGCACAGCGCGCTCACCCACGGCAGCAGGTGGCCCGCATGGGGCGCGCCGACCAGCAGGATGCAGGCCGCCAAGCCATACACGAGCTGCGGGCTGCCAATTATTCCCGCATCCTGGGCGGTGGGCCGACTCATGGTTTTTTCTCGTCCGGCCCGAACAGCGCCAGCGCGCGCAGGCATTCGGCACGGTGCCCGGCACCGCGCCCGGGCGGCAGCTCGGTGCCGGGCAGGCGCAGGCCGTAATGCAGTGCTTGCGTGTCGGCATCCAGCACCCAGCGCGCCAGGATTCCCAGCTTGCGCTCGGCGCCCATCACGGGCAGCAACGCCCAATCCAGATCAAGTTTCCGGCCCCGCTGCGCGCTGAACTGTTTGACCTGCAAACCCTGTTCGCGCGCTAGCGCCTTCCACGCGATGCGTTGCTGCGCATCACCGTCCACATAACCGCGCAGGCCGAAAAAGTCCTCGTCCCCCGCAACGATGGAGCTGCCGGCCCCGTCTGGCGACAGGCTGGCAGGCAGCGGCAGAGGTGCGGCCGGTTTGGGGTAAACCAGGCAGCGCGTGTCGAATTGCAGGTAAGACCAAGCGTAAAACAGGCCGAGCGGAAACTCGGTGAACAAAGTCAGCCGCCCGCTCTCCAGCCAGCCGCGCCGCGTCGCCGGAACCGGGAGCTTCACCTCGACGCCTTCCCGCGCGGGTACGTCGAACGCGATGCTGCGCCCATCCTCGCCCCTCAAATTCAAGCGGTAGCGCGGCAGGCTGCTACCGTTGTGAAAACAAAATACAAATTGCGCCTTATCCCCGGCGAAAACCGCATCTGCACGGCCCGCGCGGATTTCCAGTTGCGCCATGTTGCGGAAGGCGTACAGCATGGTCAGCAGGGCCAGGGTGCCCAGCAGGAAAGTGAGTGCGTAGCCCAGGCTCAAGTTGTAGTTGATGTCGCCCAGCAGCATCAGCAGCAGCACAAACACGAAGCCGATGCCCTTGCGCGTCGGCAGGATGAAGATGCGGCGCTGGGTGAGTGTGATCGCACCGCGTTCGATTCCGGGGCGGAACAGCCAGATGCGGAATTGTCGGGTGAGGGCGGTCAGCATTTAACGGGGCCGACGGTTGGATGAACCCGGATAAACCGTTAGAAATAACTGCGTCATTCCGGCGCAGGCCGGAATCCAGTTGATTAACAAATTCCCACGCCAGTGGGGCGATACCATGGTTTCGCACACTTCGCGGAATATTTTTAATTGCTGGATTCCGGCCTGCGCCGGAATGACGGCCTAATGGATTATTAGGGATGAGGCTGCATTAAAGTTCAATAGCCGGGCGAATGCAATGGCCTCTTGCGCCTGTCGGAGTGTTTTTATTGGAATATAAGTTATCGCTTGAGATATTATTTGAGCCGGGCTGCGCGCCCGTATGCGCGGCTAAATTGATTGCATCTGAAACTATCTGTTGCCATGCCTTTTTTGCGCCCCAATACCATACTTGTTGCCGCCTTTTCGCTGGCGGTTATTTTAAACGGCGGTCTGCTCCCGTCTGCGGAAGCGCAGGCGCTCATTCTTACGCCGACCGCAGAAGACCCTGACGTCCTCGATGTAACCGGGCCCGCTGACTCCGTTCTGCAAACTCCGGACGAGGCGTTTGCCGGGCTCCCTCTGGACAGGAAGGGGGCGGTTGACTGGATGCAGGTGCTGGACAGCGGCATCATTGCCCCGCGCACCAGTGTCAGGCAAATGGTCATGGAGGAAATGGAGGTGTTGGATAAAGATATCATCATGAAAAACACCCGGGCCATGCCATATGTGAAATTTCCCCACAAGGCGCATACCCGCTGGCTGAGCTGCGCCAACTGCCATAACGAGATCTTCGCCCCCAAGGCGGGTAGCAGCCAGGTCAATATGCGCAAGATATTCATGGGCGAGTATTGCGGCGTTTGCCACGGCAAGGTGGCGTTTACCCCCACCAATTATTGCGAGCGCTGCCACAGCGTCCCGCACGGGAACACCAAAGCCTGGTGGTGAAAACGGGCATCTGAAACCGGCCAACCCCAAGCCTTGCAAGCCCGGCATTGCCGCCTTGCAACAAGGCGGTTCGCGCGGCTCGACCCGCGCGCCATCCGCTGCCCGATTCGGGTAAAATCGCGCCCTCGCAAACCCCTCCCCTCCGCGCCATGGAACCTCTGAACAAGCAATGCACGGGCTCTTTCCGCCGCTGGCTCTGGCTGGTTCTGGCGGTTGCGGTTATCTGGTTCGGCAACATCGAATACCGCAAGCTGATCGAACCGGACGAAGGACGATATGCCGAGATACCCCGCGAGATGGTGGCAAGCGGCGATTGGGTCACGCCGCGCCTGAACGACCTGAAATATTTCGAAAAGCCGCCGCTGCAATACTGGGCGACCGCAGCCGCCTATACCGCGTTCGGCGAGCACCAGTGGACTTCGCGCCTGTGGGTCGCGCTGACCGGCTTTGCCGGGGTGCTGCTGGTGTGGTTTGCTGGAGCGCGCCTGTTCGGCTGCGAAGCCGGGCGCTACGCCGCGCTGCTGCTCGGCAGCAGCTTGCTTTACGCCCTAATGTCGCACATCAACACGCTCGACATGGGCGTGACGTTCTTCATCACGCTGGGTATCGTCGGCCTGCTGCTCGGGCAGCAGCGTGACACAGGCGCGAGCGCGCGCCGCAACTGGATGTGGCTGGCGTGGGCGGCGCTCGGTTTGTCGGTGTTGAGCAAGGGGCTGATGGGATTGGTGCTGCCGGGCGCGGCGCTGGTGATTTATTCCCTGATCCAGCGCGATTTCACGCTGTGGAAGCGGATGCATCTGGTGACGGGTTCCTTGTTGTGCCTGCTGGTTTGCGCGCCGTGGTTCTATCTGGTCATCCAGGCCAACCCTGAGTTTTTCGAGCGGTTTTTCATCTACGAGCACTACACCCGTTTCACCACCAAGGTGCATGGCCGCTACCAGCCCTGGTACTACTTCGTTCCCATCCTGTTGCTCGGCATGATGCCGTGGACCCTGCTGATGGCCGATACCCTGCTGCGCGCCTGGAAATGGGGGGCGGCGCAGCTTGAGCGTTCCTTCAGCCCGGAGCGCTTTCTGCTGGTGTGGGCGGTGTTCGTCTACGTGTTCTTTTCGGTCTCCGGCTCCAAGCTGCCGTCCTATTTGCTGCCGATGTTTCCGCCGCTGGCGCTGCTGATGGGCAAGCGCCTGGCGGAAATAGGCGAACAGCGGCTGTTCTGGCTGGTTGCCCCGCTGCTGCCGCTGATCGCGCTGGGGCTCGGGCTTGCGCCCTTTACCGCGCGGCTCGCGGATACGCCGCAACAGGAGCAGATGTACGGTGAATATTCCGTCTGGTTGGCGGCGGCGGCGCTGGTCTGGCTGCTGGGCATGGTCGCCGCACTGGTATTGCTGCGCCGCAAAAAAAAGCCGGCCTCTATGCTGGCGCTGGCGCTCGGGGCGCTGCTCGCCGCCCAACTCGGCACCTCCGGGTACAACACCATTGCCCCGGAACGCTCCGCTTACCTGATCGCCGACGCGATACGCCCGCACGTCAAACCGGAGGTGCCGTTCTATTCGGTGTCCAGCTACGAGCAGACCCTGCCGTTCTATTTGAAACGCACCTTCACCCTGGTCGCCTACCAGGATGAGATGGCATTCGGTATCATGCGGGAGCCGCAGCGCTGGATCCCGGACATCGCCAGCTTCGCCAAGGTCTGGCAGGCACAACCGGCGGCGCTGGCGATCATGAGGACGGAAACCTACCCGCAACTCGTACAACTGAACATGGCGATGAAAATCATTTACCAGGATACGCAGAACATTGTGGTGAGCAAGCCATGAACCTAGCCAGCTTCAGCCTGATATTTGTCGGCGTGATGCTCAACGTCGCCGCGCAACTGCTCATCAAGGCTGGCACCAACAATATCGGCTATTTCGAGTTCAGCCCGGAAAACATTCTGCCGGTCGGCTGGAAGCTGGCAACTGAACCCTTCATCATCGGCGCGATCACGCTGTATGCACTCAGCGTGGTTATCTGGATTCTGGCGCTGTCGCGGGTGCAGGTCAGCATCGCCTACCCGCTACTCTCCATGGGCTATGTGGTGAACGCGGTCGCGGCCTGGTGGTTTTTCAACGAAACTTTCAACCCGTCCAAGGTGGCGGGCATCGGCGTGATCATCCTGGGCGTAATCATCATCTCCAGAGCATGAACGGGTTTCTGCCTTTTACCAAACCCTCGATAGACGAAGCCACCATCGCTGCGGTGGCCGAGGTGCTGCGCTCCGGCTGGATCACCAGCGGCCCGAAAGTGCTGGAATTCGAGCGCCAGCTCTCCGCCTATTTCGGCGGGCGCACGGTGCGCACCTTCAATTCCGGCACCTGCACCATGGAAATCGCGTTGCGCATCGCAGGCATCGGGCCGGGCGACGAAGTCATCACTACGCCGATCTCCTGGGTCGCCACCGCCAACGTCATTCTCGAAGTCGGCGCAACCCCCGTTTTTGCGGACATAGACCCGGTCACGCGCAACCTCGACCTCGGCAAAGTCGAGGCCGCGATCACGCCAAAAACCCGCGCGATCATCCCGGTCTATCTGTCCGGCTTGCCGGTGGATATGGACCGGCTGTACGCGCTCGCGACCAAACATGGCCTGCGCGTGGTGGAAGATGCGGCACAGGCAATCGGCTCAAGCTGGGGCAACAAGCGCATTGGCAGTTTTGGCGACTTGGTTTCGTTCAGCTTCCAGGCCAACAAAAACCTCACTACCGCCGAGGGGGGATGCCTGGTACTGAACAGCGAGGCAGAAGCGAAGCTCGCGGAAAAATACCGGCTGCAAGGCGTGACGCGCAGCGGCTTCGATGGCATGGAAGTGGATGTGCTGGGCGGCAAGTTCAACATGACCGATATTGCTGCCGCCATCGGACTGGGGCAACTGCCGCAACTGGAAACTCTCACCGCGCGGCGACGTAGCCTTGCCCAACGCTACTTCACCGTTTTCGGTGCGGATTTTGAAAGGCAGACCGGCGCCCAGTTGCCAGTGCAGGACTTTCAGAATTCCAACTGGCATCTGTTCCAGATCGTTCTGCCGCAAGAGATAGCTCGCGCCGGATTTATGGAAAAAATGAAAGCGCGCAATATTGGGTGCGGGGTTCATTACCCCCCCATCCATCTGTTCAAGCTCTACCGCGAGCGTGGCTTCCGCGAGGGTATGTTCCCGGTTGCGGAAAGTGTGGGCCGCCGCATCGTCACGTTGCCGCTATTTCCGGCGATGGCCGAAGCGGATGTCGAGCGGGTATGCGCCGCCGTGCGGGATGTTGTGCTGTGAGGGTAGGCCGGCAGGATGCCGGTGAGGCACGAACCGCATCAATCGCGTAACCCACCCCGCAAACACACAAACCCATCATGGAAGATAGCGTGGCCGCCAATTGATCCAGCGCGGCGCGGCGCGGCGGCTGATTTTGCTTCAGGGATATTGTTGCCGGGAATGCAAAATGTGAATTACTTCGATGGAGGAAGCTGTAACCCGGTACACCACCACATAGTTCGGATGCACGACAATCTCGCGGGTGCCAGCGACTAGCCCGGAACGGTATAGGTACGGGTGTTGCGGCAGGTTGGATATGGCTTGCTCGATGGCATCCTTGAGCCGCTGCGCGGCTATCGGGTTGCGGTCGGCAATGTAGCCGATAATCTGAACCAGGCTCGCACGAGCTTTAGCCCGCCACAGTACGG